>JANQML010000409.1 GCA_028280105.1 Desulfobacula sp.
CGGCCACACCCGTTGCATGGCCGGAAGTTTACACCTCACTGGCCACCGGCGTGATTGACGGTTCCAAAAACGGTATCACCGACATCGTGGGGATGAAATTCCATGAGCACATCAAACACCTGACCCTGGACGGCCACGCATATATGGCAAGCCTCTGGATTATGAACGAAGACGCATACCAGGCACTGACCCCTGATCAGAAACGGATTGTCAATGACGGTTTCAGGCATCTGGGTCAGATCTGTTTTGCATTCCCGAAACGGCGTTCCATTGAGGCGTATGAAGCGTTCAAAAAAGCCGGCGGAACCATTTACGTACCCACGGCTGCTGAAAAAGATGAGTTCAGAAAAGCAGCATCTCCACTTAAAAAATGGTATACCGACAAATACGGTGAAGAAGGCAAACAACTCCTCCAGGCCTATGAAAAAGCGATCAAGGAAGCTGAAGCCAAACTGGCGGATGAGTTGAAAGCAAATATGTAACCTGACACGACGACCCGGGTCGGGCGGAAGACGGATCATCCGCCCGGTCCGAATCCCTCTTTTTTTATCCCCCCTTGGAGAACCGGAATGCATATTGAAAAAAAACCATTCGGTCAATTCTGGAACAATGACGTTTTCCGCTATACACTGACCAATTCCAACGGCATCAGCGTCAGTATCCTCAACTACGGTGCCATCATCCAGTCCCTGACCGTACCGGGCCGGGAAGACCGGGCCGACATCATCCTCGGTTTTGATTCCCTGTACGGATACTTGAAAGGGCATCCGTTCTTCGGGGCTGTTGCCGGCCGGGTGGCCAACCGGATTCCCGACGGCAGATTTTCCATAGACAACACCGGGTTTCAGCTCAATGTCAACGCCCCATTTCACAACCATCTTCACGGCGGATACAGGGGATTTGACAAGTACGTCTGGGAGAGCCGGGAATTCACAACAGAACAGAGCGCAGGTGTGCAGCTCCACCGGATCAGTCCGGACGGGGAAGAAGACTATCCCGGCACACTCGACACGACCATCACCTATACCCTGGACAAAACCGACAGGTTTAGTTTTAATGTCAGCGCCGTAACCGACCGACCGACCATTGCCAATATTGTGCAGCATTCTTATTTCAACATGGCCGGACATGATTCCGGAGATGTCTGTGCACAGGAGCTGACCATTCACGCCGACCGGGTGACACCGGTGGACGACCGCCTCTGCCCCACAGGGGAAATCATGGATGTAACCGCCACCCCCTTTGATTTCAGATCGCCGACGCGGCTGGAAACAGCCTTTGAGAGCACCGGCGGCATCTACGATATCAATTATGTTCTTAAAACAGACAACCGGTATGTTCTTAAAACAGACAACCGGACGCCCCTGCCCTGTGCCCGGCTCCATGATCCGGATTCCGGCCGGACCATGACCGTGGCCACCACCCAGCCCGGACTTCAATTTTATAACGGGCATAAAATCCACGACCAGGAACAGACCGGAAAAGGCGGCTTCAGGTACCCGAAATGGGCCGGTATCTGTCTGGAAACCCAGAATTTCCCCAACGCAGTCAATCATAAAGACTTTCCGGACATGGTTCTCCGGCCCGGGGAAACCTATGACCACACCACCACCTATACCTTTTCCGTGGAATAATTATGTGGCGTAAATATATAGAGGAGAATGCAATGGATCCCCAGAAACTAACCGGTATCACCGGCCTTGACCCTATTCAGAGTTCAGCGGATAATGTTGATAACAACGATAATATAATATTCAAAACCAGTGCCGGTACGCTGGCCGTACAGTTCTGGGATGAAGATATTGTTCGTATCCGGCTCAGGGACACAGATGCCGCAGAACCCAACTCTTATCCGATCATTGTCGGCAACCCTGCCGGAAAGCCCATGGAATACTCAATTGAAGAGAATCTCCATGTGATCCGATGCGGCCGGGGAAGCCTGATCCTCAACCCGGGAAAACCGGAAACCGACAGCCCCGGAGAACCGGTCAGCCTTGAATTTAAATATAAAGGCAAGAGTGTGGTGCAGCCGTCCCCGGACGGCCATTTTGTCCGGCGGTTCAGAATCCCTCCCTTTGCCCGGACCGATCAGGGCTGGTTCTTTTCCGTTGCCCTTCAGCCCGGCGCTCCCATATACGGATTCGGTGAAAAATACGGATCGCTGAACAAACGCGGCCAGAAACTGGTTTCATGGGCGGAAGATGCATTGGGGGTCAATGCCGAAGTCTGCTATAAAAACGTACCGTTCTGCTGGACACCCGGGGGCAGCCACACGGCTGACGGCAGCTCCGGCTACGGCGTGTTTATCCATACCACGGCACGGATTACCCACGGGGCCGGATATCCCCAGTGGTCCAACTGGAGCTATGCCGCCCTGGTGGAAGACGATCTCCTGGATCTCTTCTTTATTGCCGGGGATTCTCCTGCCCAACTGATCAAACGGTATACCGATATCACCGGACGGACGGAAGACGTTCCCCTCTGGAGCCTGGGGAACTGGATTTCAAGGGCCTATTACCAAACGTTTGAAGAGGCCGAATCCGTTGCCAGGACCATCCGGGAGAGAAAGATCCCATGTGATGTCTATACACTGGACGGCAGGGCCTGGCAGGATACCGATACCCGTTTCTATTTCGATTTTGATCCCACCCGGTATCCGGAGCCGGAAAAATTCGTGGATATCATGCGTGAGCTGTCCATGAAGCTCTGTGTCTGGGAATACCCCATCTGCTCCGTGGAACATCCGAAATTCAAAGAATTTGACGAAAAAGGATGGTTTTTAAAGGACAAGGAGGGAAAGACCTACCACTATGAGTTTGATCTCTCCCCGTTCGGTAAGGTGTTGACTCCCCTGCCCAAATCCGGCCTCCTGGATTTTACCGTGCCTGACGCCGCACAATGGTGGTATGACCAGCATATCCGGCTTCACAAACTCGGGGTGGATGTCTTTAAGGTTGATTTTGGCGAACAGACCCCGGAAGATGCCTATGCCTCCAATGGCGACAGCGGCATTAAATTCCACAATGCCCTGCCCTTGCTCTACAATAAGGTCTGCTATGACGCATCCCGCGAACATGCCGGAATGGGCTTTGTATGGTCCCGGTGCGGATGGGCCGGATCTCAACGATTTCCCATGCAATGGGGGGGCGATCCCCAGGCATCCTGGAGCGGACTGGCCGGTTCCATTATCGGCGGGGTAAGCTGGGGCATGGCCGGTGCACCCTTTTATTCCCATGATATCGGCGGATTTTACGGCGGACCGCCGGAACCCGAACTCTATGTCCGGTGGATGCAGGCGGGCGTCATGGGTCCGTTCTGCCGGATTCACGGTATCGGCCCCCGGGAACCCTGGTACTTCGGAGATGAGGCGGAAACCATTGTCAAAAAGTGGCTGGAAATCAGATACCGACTGATTCCCTATTTACAGCGCCAGGTTCTTGAAGCGGCTGAATCGGGTATGCCGGTGATGCGGAGTATGGTCCTGGCCTTTCCGGAAGAGCCCCAGACATGGCAGTTCGAGCTTCAGTATATGCTGGGCGACCACCTGCTGGTTGCACCGGTACTCCAGCCGGGCGGGCATGTCCGGGTTTTCCTGCCCGGCGGAACCTGGTACGATTATTTCACGGGGAAACCCTTTTCAGGGAACCGGGTCATCAACATTAAGACGGATTTAGACCGGATTCCCGTCTTTGTGCGGCAGGGGGCGGTCTTGGCCGAAGGACCGGCCGTGCAGCATACCGGTGAAATCACACCGGAGAACCGGATTCAAACCATTCGGGTATTCGGAATGCCGGATCCGGACGCGTTGAAACACGAAACCGATATAGCCGTTACTTGTCAACCGGATAAAACACTGATAAAATGCGCCGGGACTGTTGATTGCGAGGTATTTGGGGCTGAATTCAAGCACCGGGACACGATCCTGGAAATTTATCCCCTGTAAATTTATTCGGAAAAAAAAGACGGATTGATCATGAGAAAAGAGACCAACGATAAAGTATCAGACCGCAGGGAAGGGATTGCCAGGCTTGTCAATGAGCAGGGCTATGCCAGCATTGAGTTCCTGGCGGATTACTTTTCGGTCTCTTCTCAAACCATACGGCGGGATATTCTTGCACTGAGCAAAGAGGAGATGATCACCCGCCATCATGGGGGAGCCGGTTCCGTCTCCAGCCTGGTCAACCTGAGCTATGACGTGCGCAGAATCTCCATGCTGGATGAAAAAAGGCGGCTGGCAAGGGCTGTCATCGAAATGATCCGCCCGGGTAAATCCCTTTTCATATCAGGCGGCTCCACCATGGAGATCGTGGCCAAAGAGTTGTCCGAACTGTCCACGCTCTGCGTGATCACCAACAATATTCATGCGGCCTTCCATTTGTACAGTAAAAAAGAGATTGAACTGATGATGCCCTGCGGCAGGGTCCGGAACCATAACGGCGGACTGGTCGGCCATGCCGCCATTGAGTTCATCTCAAAGTTTCAGGTAGATTATATGATCATGGGAATCGGCGGCATCTCTCCCGAAGGCCTGCTGCTGGACTACGATTATGACGAAGCCATGCTCATGAGCCGGATGGTCGAAAATGCCAGGGAAGTCATCCTGGTCACCGACGGCAGCAAATTTAAAAAAACCGCCCTGGCCCAGGTCGGCCACATCAGCGACATCAGCTGCCTGGTCACCGATGAACAGCCGCCGGACAAAATCGGCAGACTCATGAACCAGCACAATGTCTCACTGGTGATACCCGGATAAAACGGCACAGCCAATACCGCGTCCGTTCTTCCCGCTGCTCCGCCCCCGCTGATCCACAATTGAAGGGATCTTTCATTGAATGGATTTGATCCTGAAACCGATTCCACAGGTTTCATATACAACGAATGGCAAAATATGCTTTGAAAAAAACGGTCCTGATCATGCCAAGCTCTCTGAAAGGGCCGACAGTCCCGGCGTCATTTGCTGTTCAACCCGTAGCGTGGGAAACTTAACCGGAACGTTATTTTGACAACCACTATCAAATGAAACACGTCTATTCACTCAGCATGTACGGGATTTTCCTGCTGGTATTTGCCCACGAACTGACCGGTTTTTCCAACACCTGTTTTACGGTTCTGACCGCTCTTGTCATGCCGGTGTTTCTCATCGCTTCCTTAAGCCTGAGCCGCGGTTTTCAATTCTATATCTCTTTGATATCACTGGCAGCCGGTCATATCCTGATCCTCTATTATGATCTGGATTTTCACCTCTGGCATCAAAGCATTACCACCGGCATGGCCATGCCGCTGTTATTTGTCGTCATCCCCTTGATATCGTTCCCGATCCTGAACGGCCCCTATCTCTCTTCACTGGAACAACTTGCAGCAGCCCGGAAAAATCACCCGGGATTTATGTTTATGTTTTTGTCCGTTCTCTACCTGATGATGGCCATCACCCTCAACATTGCCGTTATTCCCACCATAAAAAAAATGGTATCCGGCATCCGGTTTCCAAAACAGTTTCTTTCGCTGCTTTACATGACCGGCAGTGCCTCGTATATGATTTTTTCTCCCTATGACGCGGTTGTCATCCTGATCTTGATCTACACCGGGCTCTCCTATGCCCAGTATGTTCTCACCGCCTCTCTCATGACCCTATTTATTATGGGGACCGCCCTGATCTTTTTAATTATCAACCGATCATTGAAACTGTCTGTAAAAGGACGTCTCGAACAGATGGAGAGCCGTCCGGCAAATTTAAGACCGCTCTTTACCCTGCTTGCCCATATCTTTGTCATGATATTACTGGCCTGTCTTGGCGACCGTATCTTTCCCTTTTCTTCCCCGGTATATGGGATTGCCCTGATCATCCTGGTCTACTCATTGTTCTGGTGTGCCACAATCGGTGCATGGGGGCGGCTAAGCCGGTTTTTCCGGGGATACTCTGAAAATTTCACCGCCTATGCCGGCTTTCTGCCTTTTTTGATTTCTGCAAGCTTTTTAGGCGCAGTGTTTTCCGGCACACCGCTTAAAGCGGAATTCCTGGAATTTATCAACACCCTGCACACCCTGCCGTTGTACCTGGAAATCCAGTTATTGATCCTGCTCACCGTTTTGCTCGCCTTATGCGGTATCCACATGCTGATTCCCGTGACAGCCATGGCCATGTCCCTAACCCCGGAGATGATCGGGCTGACACCGCCCGGTTTTGCCCTGATGCTGCTGACCTGCTGGTTCAATGCCATGATCATTTCCCCCTTTGTCCCCTTTGTCGTGGTTTCGGCGGATACGCTGGGTGTGAGCCCGCTAAACGTTTCCGCCCGGTATAATTTCAGGTTTTCCCTGGTCATGATTCTGTTTTCTCCGCTGGCCGTCACTGCCGTTGATCGAATCAATCTGTTGTTCCAATAAAGGACAATTCCTTTCCGGCCGGAGAACCGCCCGGACGGATTGAAAAAGGTCGGCTGGTCCCGGGTTGACGGCCATCCGGGCGGAGTTACGAAGGGATTGAAACGGAACGCACGGGACAGATATTATATTTTTTCATTCGGTACTGGAGGGTGGACCGCGGCACATCCAGGAGTCTTGCTGCACCATTCTTTCCACCGATCACGCCGTTGCACTCAATCAGGGCCTGTTCAATGGACCGTCTTTCCGCTTCGGCAAGGGTGGGCAGTGTGCGGGGCCCGGTGTTTCCGGCCGGGGCATCCAGCCGGATCATCTTTTCTATGTCTGCGGATTGGATCCGGGCACCGGGTTTTAGTATAATCATCCGTTTGATCAGGTTTTTGAGCTCGCGGATATTTCCCGGCCAATCATATGCGAGCAGCAGGTCCAGGGCTTCACGGGAGTAAACCGGGGGTTTCTGGTTCACCATGGCGGCCTCTCCCTGTGTCAGATTGTCAAGCAACACCGGAACGTCGTCAATCCGGTCCCTCAGCGGCGGCATATGTATCCGGATAATATTCAGGCGATAGTAGAGATCTTTGCGAAGCTGTCCGCTGTGAATGCTCTCTTCCGGGTCCCGGTTGGTCGCTGCGATCACACGAAAATCGGTTTCAACCGGCCGGCTGCCACCCACCCGGTCAAACCGTTTTTCCTGGAGTACCTGGAGCAGTTTTGCCTGCAGGCTGGCCGGGAGTTCTCCGACTTCATCCAGAAAAACAGTTCCCTTGTCCGCCATTTCAAACCGGCCGACCCGGTTGGTATCGGCGCCGGTAAAGGCCCCTTTGGCATGGCCGAACAACTCGCTTTCAAACAGAGACGGCGGAATCGCCGGACAGTTGACCTTGATGAACATGTGATCGTTTCTCAGGCTGAGATGGTGAATATACCTTGCCAGGAAATCCTTACCTGTACCGGTTTCACCGGTTATAAAAACAGGGGCTTCGGTGGGAGCCACCCGGTGGACCAGCTCCATGATTTCCAGCATGGCGGCGGATGTATAAAAAAAGCGGTCCGGCCGGTAATTTTCAGAATGGGAGATCAGGTATTGTTTTTCCCGTTCCAGGTGTTTTTTTTCGTCTTCAAGCCGGTTATAGGCGATCAGGTTATCCACGGCAATGGCAACCTGGCTGGTCACGTCAGTCAGGAGTTCGGACATCCTGGACAGGTTATCCGGCCGCTGTTTAAAAGAAAAATGGAGGGTTCCCAGGATCTTGTTCCGAATGATCAGGGGAAAGGCCATGGTCGATACCAGCCCGGCTTTCACCATCTGGCCGATGGAAAACAGATCTTTGTAACGCAACAGATTATCAATAATCACGGGCTGCCTGGACTGGATGACCATTTTTGCAATCGACCCTTTGATCAACGGCCGTTCTCCTAGACCGGAAATCCCTTCGGGCGCAACGCCTTCGGCCCGGGTGAAATACGTCAGAGACTGGCTCTGTTCATCATAGAGGTTGATACTGAGCCGGTCACAGGAGAAGTGTTTTTTAAACTCTGCCGCCAGGGCATCAAAGAAATCCTCCCGGCTGGTTTTGTTAATCACGGCATTGGTGATTTCCAAAAGGATCTGGTAACGGGTGGTTAAGCTGTATTCCATATTTTCTTCCTTAATTTAAAACCTCTTCTTTTAAGTAACGAACTGTTCCTTAAAAGAAGAGGCACCCTTAATTTCTGCCCATCCTAATTAACCCTGCCGGAAAAAACAAGCCCACTATAGGGCACTGTGACGAATAATGGGCCCCAATCTTATGACACATCTTTTTTAAGATCTATTTTTTTCTTTAATATCAAATAGATAAAAATCTACATCCATTGGCAGCCTTTTTGCTTTTATTACATCGCAATCAGTTTTACTTAAAGACCCTGGATGGAAAAGAAAAATGAAATATGACCTTAAATATCATGATGGCATAAAAACAATAGAAGTGCCGGAACATATTGACGCCGTTGTTCTGAAACCGGAAACCCTTCCGGTTGTCAATGATATTCCTGAAGCATTAAACCGTGCATTAAAAAATCCCGTTCATTCTCCCCCCCTGGCAGACCGGTTGAGATCTTTAGACGCTCCCCGGATTGCCATTGCCATACCCGATGAAACCCGTCCCGCACCGGTAAAACAGATCCTCCCGGTCCTTTTGGATCATATTTTTGATGCAAAACCCGGTATCTGTCCGGAACAGATCAGCATTCTTATCGGCGGAGGACTGCATGACCCGGCCGACACCGACACCCAGGAGAGGATCATCCCCAAATCACTGCTCAACGGCTGCCCCCTGTTTTCCCACGATGCTAAAAATGACCGTATGACCCGCTTCGGCACCACCACACGGGGGACACCCGTAGCTGTCAATGAAATCATCGGAACCGCAGATATAAAAATAGCCATCGGCCAGATTGATCCCCACCAGTTTGTCGGCTTTACCGGGGGATCAAAAGGCATCACAGTGGGGTGTGCATCTCCTGAAACCATTAAACACAATCACAGCCTGATGTTTGACGACAACGCCCAGGTCGGCAACATGGCAACCAATCCGGTCCGCCAGGATCTGAACGAGGCCGGCCAGATGATCGGCATCGACTTTGCCGTAAACGTCGTTCTCAACACGGAAAAACAGGTTGTTGAACTGTTGGCCGGAGAACCGGTGGCCGTACTTGAAAAAGGGGCGAAAACCTGTGCCGCCCTGTACGGGATAAAGATCAATACCCGGTATGATATTGTGGTGGCCTCCTGCGGCGGTTCTCCCAAGGATCTCTGTCTTTACCAGGCCCAGAAGGGACTGAACCAGGCATCCCATGCCGTTAAAAAGGGCGGAAAGATTCTTCTCCTGGCAGCCTGCCACCAGGGAATCGGTGATGAGATTTATTTTGACTATGTGGTTCAGTTTGCCTCTCCCGAAGAGGTGATCAGAGATTTCAAATCCCAGGGATTTAAAATGGGGGCACACAAAGCCTATCTGTTCGGCAGAACCCTGCTCAACTACGATGTGGCCGTCTTTTCGGATCTGGATCCGAAGATCATGGGCCAGTGTCATCTGAGGGCCGGTGACCCGTCCAACATCATCCAGGAGTGGATTGACAGTTTTGAAGGCATTCCCAAGCTGGCCATTATTCCCTATGCCAATACCACCTATTTTTATGAAACAGCGTAACCCTGAATTTATAACCTGTATCTTTAATACATGACCCATTAACAAGGAGATTTTCAATGATCGAATTTTTGATTCATGAAGAGTCAGACAGCGTCGGCGTTGCTACGGTCGACATCAAAGCCGGACAGACCGCAACCGGCCTATATATGGATTCCCAGGCCCAGGTCACTATTGATGCGCTTGACGATATCCCCCTTGGCCATAAACTGGCCATGATTGACCACAAGGTCGATGATTCCGTCATCAAGTACGGATCCGACATCGGAAAAGTCGTTGCAGAGATCAAAAAAGGCGGACACGTACACACCCAGAATCTGAAAACAAGGAGATGGTAAGCATGAGCAACCCCAAAGTAATGGCGTACAGAAGAGAGAACGGACGGGTGGGAATTCGGAACCACGTGGTTATCCTGCCCCTGGATGATTTAAGCAATGCGGCAAGTGAAAATGTCGCCCACAACATCAAAGGCTGCAAAGCCCTTCCCCATGCATACGGACGCCTCCAGTTCGGTGAAGATCTTGAACTCTTTTTCAGAACCCTGATCGGTACCGGTTCCAACCCCAATGTTGCAGCGGTTGTTGTCATCGGTATTGAGCCCGAATGGACCGGCCGGGTGGTGGAAGGTATTGCCAAGACCGGGAAACCGGTGACCGGCTTTGCCATCGAACGCCACGGTGATATCAAAACCGTTGAAATGGCATCCCGTCAGGCCAAAGAATACGTTCACTGGGCATCGGAACTGAAAAGAGAAGAGTGCGACCTGAGTGAAATCTGGGTATCCACCAAATGCGGCGAATCCGATACCACATCGGGTCTGGCATCCAACCCCACCGTGGGCAACGCATTTGAAAAACTGGTTCACATGGGCGGGACCTGCTCATTTGGTGAAACCAGCGAAGTCACCGGTGCGGAAGATTTTGTAAAAGAAAGGGCCAAAACACCGGAAGCCGCCAAACAGTTTACAGAGCTGTTCGACCGCTATGCCGCCATGATCGACAGGAACAAAACCGATGACCTTTCCGGCAGCCAGCCCACCAAAGGCAATATTGCAGGCGGATTGACCACCATTGAAGAAAAAGCCTTCGGCAATATTCAAAAAATCGGAAAGACCATCAATTATGAAGGCGCCCTGGACAAAGCGGTTGAGCCCACCGGACCGGGTCTCTGGTATATGGATTCCTCCAGTGCGGCTGCCGAAGCCGTTACACTCTGGGCAGCCGCCGGTTTTGTCGCCCATTTCTTCCCCACGGGCCAGGGGAACATTATCGGCAACCCCATTGAGCCGGTGATTAAGCTGACCGCCAATCCCCGGACAGCCGACGACATGGCCGAACATATCGATTATGACTGTTCCGCCATTCTCAGGGGGGAAATGACCCTGGATCAGTCCGGTGACAACCTGATCGATATGCTGATCCGGACCTGCAACGGCCGGAAAACCGCCCAGGAGGTCCTGGGGCATGACGAGTTCGTATTGACCAAACTGTACGAAAGCGCTTGATCCGGATAAACCGCAGGGTCATCGCATGTAAAATTCAGTATAAATGATTTCAGATAGTTACATGATGAAGGCAAACGCAGATAAATTTT
>JANQML010000028.1 GCA_028280105.1 Desulfobacula sp.
TGTCAAAGCAGCCCGGGTCGCCTTCAACATTCCTTTTTTGTAAATCTTTCCGTTGGCATCTTTAATACAATAGGCGATCATTTTTTTGTGGATATCTAAACCAATGTAATGCATAATCTTTTAAGCCTCCTTGTGGTAATGACTCTGGATGACTTTTGTCATTCCAGCCGATACTTAAATCCATCATACTGTTTGGAGGCTACTTTTTGAACTTATGCATTCAAACATGATACACCAGATTGGCTAAAAACTACGACAACAAATCCATTATTTTTCGGGTAAACTTTATAATGATATGGGAGCCGTCGCTTCACGTTTCACTGAAGAAATCATTTTTGGTATATGCTCAAGCGGATCTGTTAGATTAACTGAGATCGGCCGGGCATTAGAGGAGAAAATCTCACTCCATGCAACCACAAACGCTTAGCCGGAATCTTGCAGATCAAAGTCTTGAGCATAATATAAGTAACAAAATTCTCCGGTTCGGTTCAAAGCGAATTTCTAATTGCAGATAGTTGTCTCATATTTGCTTTGAGGGTCTTTTTTTAAAAAAATAAATCAGGTATGATGGAGCCCATGAATCAAAAACAGAATATTCTTTCCCGTTTTCAGACGGGTCAACGGGGTGCCCCGGTTTTTATGCCGGATCTGACGCTCTGGTATAAATGGCACAAAGACCGGAATACCCTGCCGGATCAACATAAAAATCAAACCATGGTTGAGATCGCCCGGCAACTGGGATGTCCTGTCTGGAATCCGCTTCGTCCCTGGCGAATGGATCACCCGGGTGTTGATATCGTTGAAGAGAGATCCAGCACTGAAAAGGTGATCCGCTATAAAACGCCGGAACAGGAGCTGACCGAACGGTGGGAGCTTGGACCTGACGGGGACTGGTGGCAGGTGGAATATCCCGTAAAGGAGAGGGATGATTTAAATGCCGCCCTTGCCGTGGTCCGGAGCAGGCATTATGAATTGGTTCCGGATATTGTCTCAGATCTGTGCCCGGAAGAAGAGAAAGACCAGGTGGTCGCTTTGGAACTGCCCATGCAGCCCTATGCCGATCTGCTCCACAATTTTCTGGGGTGGAGCGACGGTCTGATGCTGCTTTTGGGGCCGGGGAAAACCCGTTTGAGTGAAATGATGGCTTTGATGGAAGAAAAACGGTTGAACATCCTGGAAGAGATTGCCGCGCTTCCCGGCGACCTTGCGCTTGCCGCAGACAATCTGGATGGTCAGTATATCTCACCGTCCATCTTTAAAGACCATCTTCAAAAGAGTTATGAGAAAACGGCAGAGATCTGCCGCACCCACGGTAAAAAATTGATGGTTCATATGGGCGGTCCGGGCAAACATCTGTTTCCGCTGCTTGTACAGGCCGGTGTGGACGGTGTGCAAGGCGTTTCCGGCCCGTCCCAGAGCAATGCGACCCTTGAAGAAGCCCGCAGCCTGTCCGGTCCGGATGTTACGTTGTGGGGCGGTATTCCCCAGGATCTGTTGATTCCGGCGCACACGGAATTCGAATTGGCGAAATCGGTACAAGAGGCTGTTGCCCATGCCGGACAGGACAAGAGAATGATCATCGGCATTGCGGACCGTGTTCCGGTGGATTGTGACTTTTCAAGGTTGCAGACCGTCATCAGGCTGGTTGCCGAAGCGGCTGACCTGCCTTGATCTCTTTTTTAAAGCAATAAAATATGAATTTAATAATTAGAAATGAAAAATCAAGTGATTACCGAGTTGTCGAAGAGATCACACGGAAAGCATTTTGGAATCTTCATGTTCCAGGATGTGATGAACATTTTTTGGCACACAGGCTGAGAACGCATCAGGATTTTATAAGTGATTTGGATTTCGTAGCCCTAATTGACAATCAGGTTATAGCCAATATTATGTTTTCAGCTTCATATCTGATTGGAGATAAGGGTTACAAACTTGATACCATTACCTTTGGACCCGTAAGTGTGCTTCCTGAATTTCAAAGGCAAGGTATCGGTACAAAGCTGATCTCACATTCAATTGAACGTGCGGCAAATTTAGGATATAATGCCATCATTATTTGGGGAAACCCGTGTGAATACTGTAAGTTTGGCTTCAAGGCCTCAAAAGCCTATCGTATCAGTACGCCTGAAAAAAAATACCCGTGCTGCCTCTTGGTAAAGGAACTAAAATCCAACATACTATCCAACAATAATTGGCGTTTTTTTGAGAGCAAAGCCTTTGAAATTGATAAAAAGAAGTTTGAAGCCTTTGACAATACCTTTGAAGCACAAAAAAAAGAGTTTCGGTATTCACAGGAAGAATTTGCTATATTGAGCAATGCTTATCTTTAGGGGCAGACACACCGCTTGGAATACAAAAAAGGCTTTTAGCAGGGGAGATGCCAAAAGCCTTTGATTTTAATGGCTGGGTGATAAGGATTCGAACCTTAATTGACGGAGTCAGAGTCCGTAGTCCTGCCGTTGGACGATCACCCAGCAGAATGATTGGATCTTATATATGAATCCCTGGTTTTAGTCAAGAATAAACTTGGCCGGGGTTTTTAAAACCGGGACAAACAGGGTAGAAGCCAGTGAAAAAGAGTTTTTTTGATAATTTAAAAGTCGGGAGGCAGTTATGGCGGTAACGGTTTTAATCAAACGACAGCTGACACCGGGAAGTGAAGACCGGCTCAACAGTTTGCATAAGGAAATGAACAGCAGGGCAATAAAGCAGGAAGGGTATCTGGGAAGTGAAATCCTCAAACGGGTGGATGCGGACAACCAAATGCTGGTTATCAGCCGGTGGAAAAAGCTGGATGACTGGACCCGGTGGCTGGTCAGCTCGGAGCGGCAGGTACTCCAGGAGCAGATTGACATCATCACCAGTGCGGATACGAAATTTGAAGTCTACTCCGACTAAAAGATTCCCGGCGGGATGCCTTTGTGCGGGGGAGAATGATGAACAAAACACTTAAGGAAATTGAAGACCGGCTATCCGGTTTTTCTTCGGTGGCAGTTGCTTTTTCAGGGGGCGTGGATTCAACCTTCCTTCTGGCTGCAGCCAAACGGGCCAAGCTTAAAAAATTGATTGCCGTTCATGTGACATGTCAATTCGTGCCTCAAAAAGAGACGGAATTGGCAAAACAGATGGCCCGGACCATCGGGGTGGAGTTGCTCTGCCTTGAAGCCGATATCTTTAAAAATGAAGATGTTGTAAGCAATTCCGCCCAACGGTGCTATCATTGTAAAAAAGAAATTTTTTCTTTAATAAAGGAAAAGGCAAAACAGGAGGGGATTGCATCTTTACTCCATGCCGTAAACCTTGACGATCTGGCAGACTACCGGCCGGGGTTGAAAGCTGCCGAGGAGCTGGGTTTTCTCGCTCCGTTGGCAGAGGCCGGATTTACCAAAGACGATATCCGGAGGTTGTCAAAGGAGATGGGGCTTGAAACCTGGGACAAGCCTTCACAATCCTGCCTTGCCACACGCATCCCTTACGGCAAAAAGATACTGAGCGATGACCTGGTTCGCATTGACAAAGCAGAAGCTGTTTTACAGGATCTTGGGTTTGACCCGGTCCGGGTTCGGTGTCACGGGACCCTGGCCCGGATCGAAGTAACCGCAGATCGTGCTGTCATGCTGTTTGAAGAACCGGTGAGACAAAAAATATCCACCCTGTTTAAACGGATCGGATTTGCCTATACCAGTGTTGATATTGACGGATACATAACAGGAAAGATGAACGATGAAATACGCTGAAGCGAAATCCGGGCGGGTTTTTGTGATCCGTCTGGAAGATGGGGATATCCTGCATGAACAGATCGAACAATTCGCAAAAGAAAAAGATATCAAAGCCGCTTATTTGACAGTCCTTGGCGGGGGTGACAGGGGCAGTGTTCTGATCACCGGCCCAAAGGACGGCCGATCCAAAACAATTGTCCCGCAGGAAGAATGCCTTGAGGATGTGCACGAGGTGGCGGGTACCGGCACCCTCTTCCCCAATGAGCAGGGGGAGACGCTGCTTCACATGCATCTGGCCTGCGGTCGGGGGAATTCAACTATTACAGGGTGTGTCCGCCGCGGGGTGAAGGTCTGGCAGGTGATGGAAGTGATATTGCATGAACTGGTGGATTCAACAGGTGTCAGGCGGCCGGATCCGACGACCGGGTTTGAACTTTTAATTCCATAGGCAAAATCCCAATGCCAAAAAAAAACAGTTGCGAGTAATTTCTCACAACTGTCTTTTCTATTATTCGGCAATGACGGCTATCCCGGATATTTCACGAATCGATTTTACTTTAGCTGTCAGGCACAGGTCGTGAGGCTGTAGTTGCCCTACCGCAAACGATCTGTAACGACACAGATGAAG
>JANQML010000037.1 GCA_028280105.1 Desulfobacula sp.
CAGGATATGCCCCAGGAGGCCGTGATCAAACCGATGGTAAAAAAAACGCTGGTATGCCAGAAAGCGGAACGGGCCGGAGAATATATCGATCTGGCATTCCGGACGGCGCAAAGCGGCCGGCCGGGACCGGTATACGTTGAAATGCCTGTCGATGTTCTGAATGCTGAGGTAGACAAGGCCTCGGTCCGGCAGCCGGCTACCCGGGTTGTTTCTCATCCCGCAGATCCCAACAGGGCCGGAGAGTTGATTGAATTGATCAAAAACTGTGAAAAGCCCGTTGTGATCGCCGGCACCGGGTCATGGCAGTCAGATGCTCAAAAAGAGCTGCAGCACTTTATCGAGCAGACCGGCATTCCCCTGTTTACCTCCCTGTCTGCCCGCGGCCTTGTTTCCGATGACCATCCCCTCTGTTTTGAAGGGGCCGTGGCTGTCCGGCCGGGCTGCGGGTTTGCCGCTTACCTGGAAACCGACCTGATCATCATACTGGGTACCCGAATCAGTCTTTACTATCTGTTTGGCGACATATTCAACCCTGCAGCCAAACTGGTCCAGGTCGATATTGAGCCCGAGGAAATCGGCCGGAACAGATCGGTTGATTTACCGGTTTTCAGCGATATAAAAGGTTTTCTGGCCCAATGTAATGCCCGGCTGGAACTGGAAGGGGCGGATCCGTTGCCGGATAAATTTTCTCCGTGGGTTGAGACGCTGCACCAGGCCCATGATGAGAGCAAAAAGGCAAACATCCCCTTCTGGTCTTCAGAGGAGACCCCGATTCATCCGATGCGGCTGGCCCATGAGATCAATACTTTTATGGATAAAAAATCGGATATTGTCATTGCCGACGGCGGGGATACAACAACATGGATGGGGATGACCCGGACCATGTGCCGGCCGGGCCGATATCTGGATTACGGCATTTTCGGTTCACTGGCCGTCGGACTGCCCTATGCCAACACGGCCAAGACTCTTTTCCCGGACAGCCGGGTCTGCCTGATCACCGGGGACGGATCTATCGGGTTTAACTTCATGGAATTTGAAACCGCGCTTCGGAAAAATATTCCCATCGTGGTGGTCATCTCCAATGACCTGGGCTGGGGAATGATCCGGCACAGCCAGGAATTGAGAATCGGCCACGCCATAGAGAACGGTACCTATATCGGAAGGGTGGATTACCATAAAATGGTGGAAGCCATCGGTGGGAAAGGATTTTTCGTTGAAGACCCCAAAGAGATCCGACCCGCACTGGAAACGGCCTTTGCAGCCAATACGGTGTGCTGCATTAACGTTATGACGGATCCGACAACCGTCAGTCCGGCCAGTACCATGCTGGCCAACATCGGTGCGTATAAAGCTTAGCCAGAGACAGACAACAGGGGGTGAAAATGGATCCCGTGATGATCGATCAGATCCGGTTGAATGTTAATCCCTCAGGCATTGCCGTCATTAACGGTGCGATTGCACTGATGATGCTGGGGGTGGCGGTTGAGCTGAAGATTGATGACTTTAAGCGAATTTTAATCCGTCCCAAAGCACCGGCTATTGGCCTTTTTGCCCAGTTCATCCTCTTACCGGCCCTGACCTTTGTCCTAGTCTGGATGATTTCGCCCCAACCGTCCATAGCGCTTGGAATGATGCTGGTGGCTGCCTGTCCGGGCGGGAACCTGTCCAATATCATCACCTATCTGGCCAATGGGAATACGGCCGTATCCATCAGCATGACCGCCGTATCCACCATTGCCGCTATTGTCATGACCCCGCTGAACATTGCTTTCTGGGGCAATCTGAATCCGGGTACGGCCGGTATTTTACAACAGGTTCACCTCAACCCATGGGATGTATTCATAATGGTTTCATTCATTCTGGGCATTCCCCTGATTGCCGGCATGGTCATCGGACATAAACTGCCCGGGTGTGCCAAAAAAATAAAAAAACCGTTTAAAATATTCTCGCTGATCTTTTTCACGATTATTGTAACCGGTGCCCTTGCGGCCAATTGGGGGTATTTTATTAAATATGTCGGTGCTGTCATGCTTGCCGTTTTACTCCATAATGCCCTGGCCCTGAATACCGGATACTGGTCCGGCAGATTGTTCAAACTCCGGGAACAGGATTGCCGGGCCGTCTGTATTGAAGTCGGTATTCAGAATTCAGCCCTGGGGCTGGTGCTGGTTTTCAGTTTTTTCAACGGGATTGGCGGGATGGCCATCCTGGTCGCCTGGTGGGGAATATGGCATATCATCGCCGGATTGACCACGGCCGGCATATTCAACCTGAAAAAGACCGTTGTCTTTCAAAAAAAAGAGACCTCCCATGGCCGGTAACCCGTTAAAAAATAAAGTCGCGGTTGTAACGGGCGGGGCTTCCGGTATCGGCCTGGCCACCTGCCGGCGGTTATTGAAATCAGGATGCCGGGTAGCCGTGATCGACCATAATGAAAAAGCCCTTGAAACATTCAGGCAACGCTTTGGTCACACCGGCAGCCATATTTTGACACTGCTTTGCGATGTGACGCGGGAAACAGAATGTTATGCTGCCATAAAAAGCATTCTGGATCATTATAAAAGGATCGATATTCTATTTAATAATGCCGGAATCACCCAAAGAGGCCTGTTTGAACATACCCGTGTCTCGGTTTATGAAAAGATCATGGCTGTTAACTTTTTTGGTGCACTTTATTGTACCAAGGCGGCCTTACCGGCATTGATCAAATCCCGCGGCAGTATTCTGGTCAATGAATCGATTGCCGGTGTCGCCCCACTGCTGGGCCGCACCGGATACAGTGCCAGCAAACATGCCCTGCATGGTTTGTTCACCTCGCTGCGTTGTGAGCTGCGTCATAAAGGCGTGCATGTAATGATTGTCTGCCCGGGTTTTATCCAAACCAACCTTCAAAAAACAGCCCTGGGTGCGGATGGAAAAATCGCTGTCCATGAACAGACAAGGTTCGGCAGGGAAGATACACCGGAAAATGCCGCACGGCAGATTGTGAAAGGGCTGATAAAAAGAAAATCCATGCTTGTTCTGACACGGGCCGGTCAATTGGGGTATCTGATTTCGAGAATCAGCCCGCTTCTGTATGAAATACTCATGAGCCGTCAGTTCAAGATCGAATTAGATGTTAAAAAGCCGGCACTTTAAACCGGTGTCGGCTGTTTCGTAACATATATTTAAAAACAGCTTATTGGTTCAGTTTTTCAATGGCTTCTGCAACTGACTTTGCTCCCAGATTCACCTGGGAAATCGTATCATTGAGCTCCTCGATAAATGCAATGCTGTTGGACACCTGTTCATGACTGGCTTCCATTGACTGGCTCGCTTCAATCGCCAACTCAACATTTTTTTGAATCACACCTGCAATTTCGCTGGTTGAGGCATTGGTTTTGGTGGCCAGCTGCCTCACCTCATCTGCAACAACGGCAAATCCCCGCCCCTGCTCTCCTGCCCGGGCAGCCTCGATGGTTGCGTTAAGGGCCAACAGGTTGGTCTGACCGGCAATATTGCTTATGGTGCTGACAATATTGTCAATTTGATCGGCTTGCTTGTTCAATGCAAGCAAACTGTCGGATGCCGATTGTATCTCCTGCTCCAGCTTTCCCATCAGGTCCACAATATTTCGTACGATTTCCACCCCTTTCTGGACTGTTTTATCCGCCTCTAAAGAGGCATGGACGGCTACTTCACGCGCTTCAGCGGCATTCACAATACCCGTGGTAATATCTGAAGCAAATTTAACCACTTTGGTTAAATTGCCATGGTTATCGATAATCGGGTTATAACTGGCCTCTAACCACACCTCATTTCCCTGTTTGCCGATCCGTTTAAACCGCCCGGAGACGAACTCCCCCCGGTTGAGTTTTTGCCAGAACTCTAAATACCTCGAAGAGTTGGCCAGGCTCTCTTCACAAAATATGCGATGGTGCTTGCCTTGAATTTCGTCAAGACGATATCCGGTTGCATCTAAAAAGTTACTGTTGGCCGTCAAAATTTCGCCGGAGGCTTTGAATTCAACCACTGCCATTGATCGGCTGATGGCAGTCATGATATTTTCCTGTTCCTGGGCCTTTTGTACCTGTTTCGTAATGTTTGAAGCACATTTGATGACTTTAACCTGTTTGCCGTTTTCATCAAAAACCGGGCTATAAGCGGCTTCCAACCATAATGGATTTCCGCTTTTATCCACACGTTCAAACCGGCCCTTAAAAAAATGCCCCTTATTTAACTCATCCCAAAATTCTGAATATTCCTTGCTGTTTTGATAATCGGTTAAGCAAAACATCCGGTGATGCTTATTTTGAATTTCCTGTAGGGAATACCCGGTTGTTGATAAAAAATTTTCATTGGCCGTTAATATGATACCGTTGGTATCAAATTCTATGACAGCCATTGAATTGTTAATGGCATCTATTTTTGATTGTAGCTCTTTTGAATTTTTCTTTTCTTGTTCAAGGGCTAATGATAGACGCTGTATATCTTTTTTCCCACCAAAATCAATCATAATTCAATCCATATTTTTATTAATAGTCTAAGGCGATATAGGGACAGGAACTTATTTTCGTCGGCCGAGGCGAGGACCGACACCCACCACATCTAAAATATTCACACCAAACTGATACTGACATACCATGCTGTGCCTCTATCAGGTTGGTGTGAATCGGGTCAAGAAAAAAATTAAAAATTTAAAATAATTTTTTGGCATTACCGTGAACATCCTGAAAAATTTTAAATTTAAACTGATTAAACGACCGAGCCATACGTTTCAAACACCAATCCGCTCTGTTTTGTTCAAACTCGCTGAAACATACCAGAGGTCTCTTCATTGTTGTGCAAAAAATGGAATTCAAAATCCGGGACTCTGTTTAACTTGGCATTTCTCTTTGGGCAATGATCTATTATTATGTAAATTTTCATTATTGTCCATTATAAATTTGTTTCTAATAAACTATCCGTCCATTTTTTCCCAAACCGGCCCCAATTGACGGCTTAGTATCTGAGCCTGGTGCGTGCCTTTTTTGCATAGGCTTCAATGCCGATATCCCTGATTTTTTCATTCATCAATATCCACCCTTTGACAAGTACCGGATCAAATTGGGTTTTATCGCAGGGAAATTCATCGCACTGCCAGCAGAAATCCAGATTTTTTTGTTGTGTGCAGGGCCTGACCCCGCAGTCGGGAAAGATTTTGCACTGTTCTTTACGGCAACCGGCGCAGTGTTCTGACGAAAAATAATCAAGCATCGCCTTAAACTGTCCGTATTTTTTAAATACCGGATCACCCAGCAGGGTTTCAAACCGTTTGGCATTGATATGGAAGTTACCCAGTTTTTCTTTCAGTTTTACTGCTAAATGTCTGATATCTCCTTCTACATGGGCGAAACAAGTTTCGCAGCAAAGGCCGCAGGGAGCAATAATGTTTTTAATCTTTTCAGGTGTCATCGATTCCTCCTTTGAATGGTTGCTGTTTTAGATGTTGTTTCAATCATATGGCTTGAGGAATAATAAAAAAAGTGGCATAAATGACAATACAAAATGGCAATAACGCCAATCATTTAAAATTGAAATTAAGAGTACAGGAAATGATTGATGAAAAAAGTGACCATTTTTTGCCCTTACAACACCATGGCCACCACCATCTTCGGCCCTATGGACATCCTTAGCCAGGCAGGACGGCTCTGGAACCGGATGGTAAAATCAGCCGCAACTCCCTTTTTCGAGGTGACCCTTGTTTCAGCAGACGGACTGCCCATCCGATCGTTGAACAACATCATGATCGAACCGCATTCCAGTATTACTGAGGTGGACAACACCGACCTGATCGTGATCGCCTCTGCCACCTATATTGACAAGATCCTTGAAATGAACCCTGAAATCCTGCCCTGGCTGATAACGCATTACCAAAAAGGCACTCACATCGCCAGCATCTGCACCGGTGTTTTTCTGCTGGCTGAAACCGGTCTTTTAAACGGGAAAACCGCCACACTCCATTGGGGTTTTGCGGATGACTTTTCTAAAAAATATCCCAAGATAAAGCTGGACCACGGCAAAATGTTTATCGATCACGGCCGGCTCTATTGCTCTGCCGGCGTCAGTGCCGGTATGGATCTCTCCCTTTATCTGGTGGAAAAGTTTTGCGGACGGGAAAGTGCATTGGCCGCTGCCAAAACCATGGTTCTGGATGTCAGCCGGACCACCCAGACCCCTTATGCCTGTTTTTTGCCGGCCACATCCCACCGTGATGAGCTTATCTTGAAAATCCAGAACTGGATGTCAGAGCATCACTCACGGCACGTGAATTATGACACCCTTGCCCATCATTTTTCAATCAGCCGGCGGTCTCTTGAACGGCGGTTTAAAAAAGCCACCGGCCTCACCCCGCTGGCATATCTGCAAAAACTGAGGGTGGAAAAAGCCAAACAGCTTCTAGAGCAGGGGGTGAAACCTTTCAGTAAAATTACCTATGCTGTCGGGTACGAGGACATTCCCTTTTTCAGAAAAGTGTTTACCCGGACCACCGGGCTGCTGCCAAAAGCATATCAACAAAAATTCAGGGTTTGTTAAATATTAAAGTAAACCGGGCGTTACTAAAAACCGGTTCAGATCCGGTCTCTAACAGACGACTAAGGATTTGAACCGGTTCGACAAGAGAGGCAAAAAAATTTATTTATTCACCCCCCCCATGCAGAGGTACTTGATCTCGAGGTAATCATCCAGCCCGTATTTGGATCCTTCTCTGCCGTTTCCGGATTCTTTAATACCGCCAAAGGGAGCTGCCTCATTGGATACCAGGCCCTCATTGATTCCGACAATGCCGTACTCCAATTCCTCTGCCACCCGCCAGACCCGGCCGATATCCCGGGAGTAAAAATAAGCGGCCAGACCGAATTCCGTATCATTGGCCATTTGAATGGCCTCTGCCTCGGTGTCGAAACGGATGACGGGCGCCACCGGTCCAAAGATCTCTTCTCTGAAAACCTGCATATCCGAGGTGACCCGGCCAAGGATGGTGGGTTCGTAAAAACGGGCGCCCAGGCCGGAACGTTTTCCGCCGGTAACGATGGATGCCCCTTTGTCCACGGCGTCCTGAACCATGGCATCCACATCATTCACGGCGTCGGTCGTGATCATGGGTCCGATAGCGACCCCTTGTTCGGTTCCCGGCCCCAGCTTCATCTTTTGGACTGCGTCTGTAAATTTTTCCATAAAGATATCATATATGCCGGACTGAACCAGAAGCCGGTTGGAACAGACACAGGTTTGTCCCGCATTCCTGTATTTGCTGACAATGGCACCGGCAACGGCAGCATCCGGGTCAGCATCATCAAACACAATAAACGGGGCATTACCGCCCAGTTCCATGGATGTTTTCTTTACCGTATCGGCACAGGCCTTGATCAGTGTTTTTCCCACCCGGGTGGATCCGGTAAAGGTGAGTTTACGCACCAAGGGGTTGGCGGTCAATTCATTCCCAATGGCCCGGGTGGAACCGGCCACCACGTTAACCACCCCGGCAGGTATGCCTGCCCGGTGGGCCAGTTCGGCAAGGGCCAGTGCGGACAAAGGCGTGCTGCCGGCGGGTTTGCACACAACGGTACAGCCGGCTGCCAGGGCAGGTGCAATTTTCCTGGTCAGCATGGCATTGGGAAAATTCCACGGCGTGATGCAGGCAACCACCCCCACCGGCTGTTTGATGCAGACCAGGCGTTTGTCATTGGCGGCCTGGGGAATGGTATCTCCGTAAATCCGCCGGGCCTCTTCCGCAAACCACCGGATGTACCCGGCACCGTATCTGATTTCATTGCCGGCTTCTGCCAGGGGTTTTCCCTGTTCAGCCGTGAGCAGATATGCCAGATCTTCCAGATGGGTCATGATCAGCTCATACCATTTATACAAATAATCCGCCCGCTGGAGAGCCGTAAGTTGCCGCCATGAACCGTAAGCGGTGTGTGCGGCTTCAATGGCCTTTCGCGCTTCCGCCGAACCGCATCGGGCCACGGTTGCAATCACTTCTCCGGTGGCCGGGTTGTCTACGTCAAAGCAAGTCTGGTCACTGCTCTCCATCCATTGACCGTTAATATAGCCTTTGGTTTTAAATAGATCTTTATCCGTTAATGTAATCATGAATGTTTTCCTTTTTTGGTCAGTCTTTTTTCCGGGTAATCTGTAACAGGGTTAATTTAATATTCAGACCCGTGTGATGTCAATATCGACCTGTCGATATGGCTGTTTTATTTATACCAGACTGTAAAATGCGATCAAACCCATTGCTTCGGAATCAGGGGGTTATATTTATAATTTTTTATTTTTCCGGCTTTAAGTTTCTGCCCACATCTGTTATTAGTGAATTCAGGTCACGGACAGATGGGATACCGCTCCGGTAGATCGCCCCGTTCCAAGCTGTTTTATCGGGTCCGTGCGGGAACGGTCGAACATAAATCATCAATGCTGGCTCAGATTCGGCCGTAAATATTCAAAACGACGTATATGATCCATTCATCGGATAGGATGCAGATTCTAAGCGAGGAAGATATGATTTTATCACAATTATCGATTTACCCTGTCGGAGAGGGCACCAGCCTGAGCCGATTTGTCAAAAAAGGGGTCCGGATTATCAAAGATTCCGGATATTCATACAAAGTTGGCGGCCTTTCCACAGCCGTTGAAACCCCTGACATGGATGCGTTGTTCGACTTAATCAAAAAAATCCGCCAGGCCCATCTGGATGAAGGGGCCCAACGGATTATTGTCGATTTAAAAATCGATGACCGCCATGACAAAAACGCCACCCTCAATTCTAAAATTTCTTCTGTCACATAAGATTCTTTTTAAACGGATTTCCCGTAAATCCTTTTCTCACAGGAGAAACAGATGGCAAAAGCAGTGTTCGATGCGTGGCCGGGCCGTTACGACAAGTGGTTTGAGACCCGAATCGGCCGTCTGGTCAAAGCATATGAATCCGACATGCTCATGACCCTGTTAGATCCGCAACCCGGTGAGATCATCCTTGATGCCGGCTGCGGCACAGGAATCTTCACCCGGGATGTGCTGGCCTCCGGTGCCGGGGTTATTGGCATGGATCTATCAAGACCCATGCTGACAAGCGCGGTTGAAAAACTGGATCGGCAAAGGTTTTGCCCGGTATGCGCAGATATGTGTCAATTACCCTTTGCAGACCGATCATTTGACCGGGTCTTTTCCATGACAGCCATTGAATTTATAAAAGACGCCCTTCCCTGCATTGATGAGTTAAACCGGGTCACCCGAAAAGGCGGCACCATTGTCGTCACGACATTGAACAGCCTGAGCCCCTGGGCGGACAGGCGAAAAAAGAAAGCAGATAAGGGCCATGATCTGTTTGAACGCATCCACTTCAGATCACCGGATGAGCTAAAGCAGTTGATTCCAAACCATGCCGTGGTGAAAACCGCAATTCATTTTTTAAAAACCGATAAGGTTTCAACGGCCCGTTTAAAAGAGGAAAACGGGCAAAAGGAACAATCCCGTACCGGTGCGTTCTTAGCGGTAAAGTGGCGTAAAATGTAATATTGAAAATCCTATCGGGAGACCCTGATCCACCATCAAATTGTCGTATAGATGGTTTGAGTAATGGATTTCGTACCATCCCTGGCCATCAGCAAGGTGCCGGATGCAAGGCGGCAAGGAGTGACGAGAGAGGCGTATCATTCATACTCCGCAGGGAGGAGCGACCGCAGGCAACGCAGCAGGCGGTGTCTTGATGGTGGATCAGGGGAGACCTATTACCTTGCAAAAAGAGGAGTGGTCATGATAGAGGACGCTTTTTTAAAAGAACTGAAATCGATCGTCGGCCCATCCCATGTCAGTGTCACAGATACCGGAATTGAGCTATACTCTTACGATGCCTCCCAGGCCCAGGGTCATCCCGGAGCGGTCGTGTTTCCCAAAGATACCAATCAGGTTTCACAGGTGGTCAAAGCCGCCAATGCGGCTGGAATGGATTACATTCCCAGGGGATTCGGAACCAACCTCTCCGGCGGGACCATCTCCCTCACCCGGGGGCTTGTGATTTGCCTGTCGCGGATGAACAAGATCCTTAAACTCTGCCCGGACAGCCGGTATGCCGTGGTTCAGCCCGGAGTGACAAACCTTGAGGTCCAGCAGGCCCTGGCGCCCTTAAGGGCATTTTATGCCCCTGACCCGGCCAGTCAGAAAGTGGCAACACTCGGTGGTAATGCCGGGGAGAACTCCGGCGGCCCGGTCTGTTTAAAATACGGGGCCACCTCCAATCATATCCTGGGTATGGAAGTAGTGCTTGCAGACGGGGATATCCTCCGGATCGGCAGTCCGGCTCCGGACCCGCCAGGCTTTGATCTGCGGGGATTGATGATTGGCAGTGAGGGCGCCTTTGCGATTATCACTGAACTCACCCTGCGGACCCTGCCCAAGGCCGAATCCGTCATCACAATGCTGGCCGTATACGACAGCATCCGGGCGGCCGCTCAATCCGTATCAGATATCATATCAGCCGGTATCGTGCCCAGCACCCTTGAAATGATGGATGCCGTTGTGATTAAGGCGGTGGAAGCCAACGCGCCCTGCGGTTATCCCGAAGATGCGGCCGCCGTATTGATCATAGAGGTTGAAGGCATGCAAGCCGGGCTGAACGAACAGGCTGACAGGATTGAAGCCATCTGTATGAATACCCGCTGCCGGACCGTCAAAACCGCTGAAAACGAGATGGACCGGGAGCGGTTATGGCAGGGACGGCGGGGGGCCTTTGGTGCCATGGCCCGGCTGGCTCCCAATTACCTGGTCAACGATGCCTGCGTTCCCCGCACCCGTCTGCCCGAAGCCCTGGACCGGGTCAAAACCATCGCAGCCAGACACGGATGCCGGGTGGGAAATGTCTTCCATGCCGGAGACGGGAACCTGCATCCCCTTCTCTTGTTTGATTCGCGGAACCCGGAGGAAGTGAAACAAGTCCACAAAGCCGGATGGGATATAATGCAGATGTGTGCCGATTTAGGCGGAACCATTTCCGGGGAACACGGGATCGGCCGGGAAAAGCTGGATGCCATGCGAATGGTCTTTTCAGGGGATGACCTGGACACCCAGCAGGCCGTGAAAACAGCCTTTGATCCGCATCACCGTCTTAATCCAGGCAAGGTCATCCCGTTGCCGGAATCACCAGGCCGGCCTTTAACACCGGGACCACCCACTGTTTTGAAACGCCGGGGCGGAAAGACCGCCAAAAGGGTATCAGCGGCCATGGAACAGATAAAATCACTGTCCCGGTCCGGCCGGACAATGCAGGTCACAGGAGCACAGACGCTTAACCGGTGCGCTCGCCGGATACCCGGTCCAATCACCCGGGTCAGCTCTCTCGATATGGACGGGGTGATTGAATTTGACCCTGCCAACCAGTTCATTACCGTGGGTGCGGGTATGCCGGTGGCTGATCTCCAGCATTTTTTAAAAAAGGAGAATCAGTGGCTGCCGGTGCGTCCGCCTTTTTTTACACCGGAGTCCACAACAGGCGGATTGGCAGCCACGGACAGCAGCGGGCCGGAGCGGATGATGTACGGTTCCCCTCGGGATCTGGCCCTGGGGCTGCAATATATCGACAGCCGGGGCAGGATGATATCCACCGGCGGCAAGGTGGTTAAGAATGTGGCCGGATATGACATGACCCGTCTGATGATCGGATCGGAAGGGGCACTGGGAATGATCACCGAGGTGACCTGGCGGATATCCACACGACCTGAAACCTGTTGTGCGGCAACCGGCCGGGGAACGCTTAAGATATGCCTTAATGCGGCTGTCCGGCTGATGAATGATCCGCTTTCTCCAGCCATGATTGTCTTGATTTCAGATCCGGCTGATGCGCCGGAGAATGCAGAATCATCTGAAGATCAGTGGAAAATAATCACCGGTTTTGAAGGATTAAACAGGGTGGTGGGGCATCAGACAGAGAGATGCGGCCATCTGTTTGAGAAAAAAGGACTCAAGGATGTGGCATCCGTCACATATGACCTTTATGGCGGCTGTCCGGGCAATGTTTTTAACTGTTTGGAAAAATCCAGGTTTATCTTTAAAGCCGGAACAGCTGCAGAAGACCTGCATGACCTCTATGACGCGATTCTCCTTTATACCCGGCCTTCCGTCTGCATGATCGATGTTGGCTGCGGCCGGATTTTTACCGGCCTGACTGACCTGGCCGCCCATGAATGGACTAACCTGACTTCCCTTATCAATGCGGCGGACAGGCTGTTCCGGATTGAGAAATCCCCGGAAAGATTCTGCGATAAATCGGATATGTTCGGTGCGGTCCGGCGTCCGGAATGGTCATTGATGCAGACCATCAAAAGAGCACTGGATCCAAACGGAGTATTTGCCGCACCGCGGCTGCCGATTGGAAAAATCCAGATGGATCCGGAAAAAAGGAGATAGCCGCATGAATATTCACAAAGAGTACGACGCAATTTCACAGTGCAATAAATGCGGCTTCTGCCAGGTGGCCTGTCCCGTGTTCCGTTCCACCGGCCATGAATCCGGGGTGGCCCGGGGACGGCTGGCATTGATGCGTGCCATCATCGAGGATCGGATTGTATGGAGCAAAACCCTTGAAGACCCCCTTTTTAATTGCCTGGGATGTGGTGCATGCACGGCCAATTGTTTTGGGGCCGTGCCCACATCCGACCTGATGATCAAAGGGCGGGCTCAATACCTTGAAAAGGTCGGCCGAAAACCGATTCATACCCTCCTCTTTGATCAATTGCTGCCCTACCCCGGCCGCCTGCACCTGGCCGCCCGGGCAGCAGCTGCCGGAAAGAACTCAGGTTTGTCCAGGCTGGCAGGGGCATTGGGGTTGTTACGGGTATTGGGGCGGGATATTGCAAAGGCAGAAAGAATCCTTGAAAAATTACCGGCCACACCATTCAGAAGTAAGGTCAAACCCGGCACATATGAAGGAAAAGGCCCGGACCTGAACATCGGTTTTTTTATCGGATGCGGGATAGACATCATCCAACAACCGGTCGGTAGAGAGAGTTTTAACCTGCTCAAACAATATGGAAAAACCGTCACCGTGCTTGATAATTGCTGCTGCGGTCTGCCGGCCCGGACATACGGCGATATGAATGCCGCCGAAAAGCTGGCCCGGAAAAACGTTTCAGTGGTTGAGTCAAGCAGTTTGGATCTGATTGTGACCGATTGTTCCAGTTGCGCCGCTTTTTTAAAAAAGTATGATCAGATATTAACTCCGGATACCCGTGAACCGCTCCGGCAATTCCCCAAAGTTATCGACATGGTGGAATTTTTATACGACCACCGCCCGGAACCGCCGGATTCAGACCGGACCATTGCAGCCACCTACCATGACCCCTGCCATGCGGTCCGGGGTCAGGGGATCGCCGAACAGAACCGGGCTGTTTTAAGCGGGCTGCCCGGAATTGAATACCGGGAAATGGCAGAGGCCGACTGGTGCTGCGGAGGTGCCGGGTCTTATGCCCTGTCCCACTATGATATTTCCATGAAGGTGCTGGACAGAAAGATAAAAAACCTGGCCGCTGTAAAGGCGGATCTGGTCGTGACATCCTGTCCGGCATGCATGATTCAGCTGAGCCATGGTATTCGGCGAAACGATTTAAAAACAAGGGTTTGTCATATCAGTGAAATGGTGTCAGGTGCTTGGAAAAGATCTGTTTTTCCGGCTTGAAAATAAGTGGATATTTACTTTTGCACGAAAAAGTTAAATATGCTAAACCAATGAATCGAAACTAAGAGAGTTCAGTATTAATTGTATCATCCGGATTCTAACCGGTCCCAAACTGATAACGGTAACAGTTCCAAAGGAGGATACCCATGTCAACCGATCTTTTAAGTACGCTGTCGCAAACCCTGTTAATGGGCCCTGGCCCGTCATGTGTGCCGGACCCGGTATATTCGGCATTGTCACACCCCACCATTGGCCACCTAGATCCTCGGTTTATAGGGATTATGGATGAAATCAAAGGCCGTTTGCAAACGGTGATGCAGACCCGGAACCCGCTCACCCTTCCCATCTCCGGTACCGGATCATCCGGCATGGAAACTTGTTTTGTCAATCTGATAGAAGCCGACGACCCTGTTCTGATTCTTAAAAACGGGGTCTTTGGTATGCGGATGGCCGACCTTGCCCAACGGCTCGGAGCAGATGTGGACGAGCTTGAATTTGAATGGGGAACCCCGGTGATCCCGGATGCGGTTAAAGAAAAACTGGCCCGAAAATCATATAAAATCATTGCCGTGGTTCACGCTGAAACATCCACCGGTGTCATGAATCCGGTGGCGGAAATCAGCCGGCTTCTTGCGGACACGGAGAGCCTTTACCTGGTGGATTGTGTAACCAGCCTGGGCGGGATGCCGGTGGATACGGACGGCTGGCATGCAGATGCTGTTTACAGCGGCACTCAAAAATGTTTATCCTGTCCCCCCGGCCTGGCGCCGGTTTCGTTTTCAGACCGGGCCATCAGTCTTTTAAAAGCAAGAAAGACAAAGGTTCCCAACTGGTACCTGGACCTGACCATGATCATCAACTACTGGGATGGCGATACCCGGGCCTATCATCACACCGCACCCATCAATATGCTGTACGGGCTGTATGCGGCGCTGGGTGCTCTATTGGATGAAGGGTTGGATCAGGTATATGCCCGTCACAAAGCCGCCCACGATGCACTGGTAGACGGTCTCAATCATCTGGGCCTATCCATGGCGGTATCTGAGGAATCCCGTTTACCCATGCTCAATGCGGTAAATATTCCAAATGGTGTGGATGATGCCGGGGTGCGGACGGCACTGCTCAAAGAATATGATATCGAAATCGGTGCCGGTCTGGGGGCTCTGGCCGGAAAGATCTGGCGGATCGGTCTTATGGGTCATACGGCCAGACAGGAAAATGTGGACAGGCTGCTTTCGGCATTAAAAACGCTATTGTAAACATAAATATCTGTATCTGTTTATCTTACTTATTTTAAAAACACGGCAAGAAGAACCTTTGCCGTGTTTTTGTTTTTTACTCTCTTGGAAACAACGCCTGCCAATCTGTTTGAACGCTAACGCGACAGGCGGCACCTTGATGGCGGATCAGGGCAAAACGATTAAATTGTAATTGGGGCGATATGATGATACAAATGGGATTTAAAAAAGATTATCATCTGTCAACAATCGCTCATAGCCGGTAAGGCGCTCAAAACACCGGGTGAAAGCTAACCCGGAATTTCAGGTCCGAATGATGACGCTTTTTCATGGATCCATACGAAAAAAACTGATTGTTCTTGTTCTTCTGGCGGCAATGCCGGTATTTTCGGTTCTGCTGATCACTGAATGGATGAACCGAAGGCATGCGGTCTCCGAAGCCCGGAAAGAGGCCAAGATCTTTTTAAACGGATTTACAGAGCTACAGCGCCGGATAACGGATTCAACCCATACCCTGTTGCGGACAGTGGCATCCATACCGGACATCCGGAACGAAAAACAACAGGCCTCCCAGGTTATTTTAAGCACCCTGCTGGAAACCAATCCTATCTATACCAATGTGATCCTTGTTGATACCGATGGTTCTGTTGTTGCTGCAGGAAAAGACCATGAGACCGTAAAACGTCTTAACTTTGCCGACCGTAAACAATTTAAGGAGGCAATCCGCACAAAGGGATTTTCATCCGGAGAATACGTGGTGGGCAAATCATCTAAAAAATCGATTTTCCCTTTTGGAATGGCTGTTCTTGACGACAACGGAGATCCCTCCGGTGTCATTATCATCGGTGTCAACCTCTTCCACTACACCACGTTGTTTAACCGAAATGATTTTCCCGAAGATTCGCTCTTCGGACTATGTGACCATAACGGATTGCGGTTGTTCCGGTATCCCCGGCCCGACGAGCTAAAGATCGGTGAACCGATCAAAAAAAATATATTTAATGCAGCCGCCTCCGGTCGCCCCGGATCAATAATCGCTGTTACGTCTGAAGGAAATAAACGCCTCATTGTGTTTGAGGCGCTTCGTATCACAGACGATCAGCCTCCCTATATGTATATGTTCATGGCATTTTCTTACCATCAAATTCAGTCGGAAGCCCGGGCCATTCTATACCGGGTGGCAATCACCGGTCTCTTTTCTCTGGGCCTTACGCTGATCATTGTCCGGTTCATCGGCGGCCGGGGAATTGCCCGCCGGATCGAAGCGCTCACCCGAATGACCCGGGCATTCGGAAAAGGGGAAACTTCCATTGCAAGCGGCATCGATTACAGCGATGGAGAATTGGGAGAGCTGGCCCGGGCATTCGATACCATGGCGGCCACTCTGGATGAACGGGAAAAGGAACGGAATGAGGCGTTGCAGGAACTCAAATACAGTGAACAAAGATTCCGGGAGATTATCGAAGACGTTTCCGCTATCTCCATTCAAGGGTATGATGAAGACAGAACGGTGACGTTCTGGAACTCAGCTAGTGAAACACTATACGGATATACAAGGCAGGAGGCCCTGGGTAAAAAACTGGAAGACCTGATTATCCCGCCGCATATGCGGGACGATATCATCATCAACCATCGCCGGTGGCTTGAAACCAATGAAAAGATACCGGCCGGAGAACTGGTCCTGGTTGATAAAAACGGTGACGATGTCCCGGTTTTTTCTTCCCATATCATGCATCAAACCCGGCATGGAAAAGAGATGTTCTGTATTGATATTGACATGAAACCGCTGCTGCAGTCGGAGACGGATAGACAGCAACTCATGGCACGCCTCAGGCAGTCCCAGAAAATGGAAGCCATCGGCACACTTGCCGGTGGCATTGCTCATGACTTTAACAATATCTTAAGCCCCATCATCGGGTATACGGAGATCCTGCTGTATGGAATGGGAGACAAAGATCTGTCCGCCCGGGACAGCCTGGGTCATATCCATGCCAGCGCCATGCGGGCCAGGGAGCTTGTCCGGCAGATTCTGACGTTTTCCCGGCAGGAAAAAACGGAATTTAGGCCGGTAAAAATTCAAACCATTCTCAAAGAAGTGATAAAATTGTTACAATCCACGATTCCTAAAAAGATTGAGATTAAAGAGACCATCCATACCGGGTGCCCGGCTGTTTTTGCAGATGAAACCCAACTCTATCAGATTGTTATGAACCTTGCCACCAATGCATACCACGCCATGGCAGAGTCGGGTGGTAAACTGGAATTTTATCTGAATGAAGTCAATATAAGTCATTTGGAATCTAAAACGCTGGGGATGGCCCCGGGCCCCATGGTCTGCCTCTCTGTGAAAGATACCGGCATTGGAATGAAACCGGACATGGCGGATAAAATATTTGATCCGTTTTTCACTACAAAAGAGAAAGGCAAAGGAACGGGAATGGGGCTTTCCGTGGTGCACGGCATTGTAAAAAATATGAACGGCGGGATTTTTGTGACCAGCACCCCGGGTCAGGGCAGTGAATTTAAGGTTTATTTTCCGATTCAGGAATACCCTATGGAGAGCATCCATGGAGATGAGGTGAGCGATCTGTTTTTTGCAAAAGGAGATGAACGTATTTTAATTGTTGATGACGAACCAGACGTCCTGTCAATGGAAGCACTGGCTCTAGAGCAACTTGGTTACACTGTCCAATCCACACTCTACCCCCTTGAAGCTTTGCAGATTTTTAAAAAAAATCCACACCGATTTGACCTGGTCATCACGGATATGTCCATGCCGAAAATGTCCGGAGAGGAGCTGGCCGAAAAACTGGTTGCCGTGAGGCCGGATATCCCGGTACTTCTGTCCACGGGATTTACCGGGAAAAATATTCCCGACATCACTGAAAAAACAGGTGTAAAGGGAATTGTGATGAAACCGGTAATTTTAAAAGAACTCTCCGCTGTGCTGCGCAGGATACTGGAGGAAGCCGATCATCATTAAACCATCTCCGGATTAAACCTGGCTTCGTCCGGACAACCGTGGCTGGGTCTTCATACTTTAAGCAAGGTTCGTATCCGTATTTGTCAATCCGATTTCATGTCATCTGCGAATCATCTTTCATTTAAAAATGATGTCTTGACAAATGTGTTTAGAACATATACACTTATCACCATGACTTCAAACATTAAAAAAAGGCAACTCATTCACAATAAATTCGAATCGCTGGTAAAGCTTAGCCTGGAAGTGGAATCCAAACCCAGGCGGTTTGGCACGGATGAACGCTTGTCCAGCAAAGAGATTCATCTGATCGAACTCATTGGCGACACCGGTGAAAGATTAAGTGTAACAGACCTGTCCGTTCAGGCGAATGTAACCAAAGGCGCTGTTTCCCAGGCATTGAAAAGACTTGAAAACAAGGGGTTGTCCCAAAAGGAACCCGATCCGTCCAATCGCTCAAGAACCATAGTAAAGCTTACTTCCAAAGGAAAATCCGCTTATTTTGCACACAGGCATTGGCATGAACAAAAGGATGGCGGTTACCTGGCTTATTTGCAAAGCCTCGACGATGAAAAACTTGATTTTTTAATTTCGTTTCTGACAAAAACCGAAGACCTGATGACGGCTATTCTAAAAAGCGACGGATAGTCGTTTTATTTGGATTTATAGGTGAGATTTTTTTTACAAAAAGCGTATATAACATAAACACTTTTAACGGAGATAAAAATGGCAACACAGAATCATTCCCATGATGTCTGCTCACATAAACATGCGTTCTGGTTTGACATCTGGCTGAGACGAATCTTTCAAAGTCCCAAAAAGATTGTTGGTGAGTATGTCAAACCGGGAAACAGGGTTGCGGATATCGGATGCGGGCCCGGTTATTTTTCGATTGATATGGCAAAAATGGTCGGCATAACCGGACAGGTGGTCTGCATCGATTTACAAATGGAGATGCTGGAAATGGTGAAAAAGAAGGCCCGAAAGCATAACGTCATGGACCGGATGATATTTCACCGGAGTGAGCCCGGCAGAATCAATATTAAAGATACAACCGTAGATTTTATATTGGCCTTTTACATGATGCACGAAACGACCAGCCCAGAAGGTTTTATGAGGGAAATGAAAGAGATGTTAGATCCTGACGGTAAAATCTTAGTTGTCGAACCCAGGTATCATGTCAATCAAAAAGCGTACGAAGAGATGTTGTCCCAGGGAAATGAGGCTGGTTTAAGAGTCATTGATAAACCGCCTAAAAAAGGCGGAAGAGCAGTTCTTTTTTCCCACCAATAACCATTTGTTTTTCCGGGAGAAAAAATCAGGTACCGGGTCTGAATATTTATTCGCTCTCTTTAAATCCGACAATTGATATATTGTACTTATCAGCCAGGGCAATCATCTCTTCACGGTCAAAAGATAAAGATCTGCCGGCTTCCAAAACCAGAACGGTGGCCCCGGCCCGGTGCATGGTTTCAATGGTCTGGCATCCCGAGGCGGGCAGATCAAATCGTAAATCCTGGGCCGGTTTGGATCGTTTGACAACAACGGCCCCGTTTTTATGTGACAGCTGCCCCCCTCTTTTGATGGTTTCATCCGTTCCATCAATGGCTTCCACGGCCAAAACAGTGCCGTTGCTGATAACGATGCATTGCCCGATGTCAAGCTTTCCGATCTCAGTGGCGATCTTCCAGCCCTGTTCAATATCTTTTCTTTCCGCTTTATCCGGCCTCCGTTTCGTCCAGCAGCCTTCCGGGCTAAGAAGCTCAGGTAATAAAAAGGTGGAAGCCAAAATCCTGATGTCATCTTTTAACAACAGATCGGCAAACCTGGACAGGACGGAATCGTCATGGGTTCTTGCCGTTTTTGCAATAAAGGAAAGCGCCTTCAGATCCGGGCGGATATCTTTAAAGATATTGACTTTTTGGATGGATCCGACCATAACAACATCGGTGATTTCATGCTGTTTAAAATATTTGATCAGTCGGTTCACCTGGCCCAAATAGAGCCATTCAAGATCCTTTACGCAGTCGGTAAGAGCCGGATCGGTTTCTCCTTTAAAGCCGACAGCATATACAAGGTAGCCCTTTTCGGCTGCTTTTTTTGAAAAAAGAGCCGGAAATTGTCCTGCGCCGGCAATCAATCCGATCTTCATGCCTACCGTGTTACGCCCCGGTTGGAATCCAGGATAAACTGCATAAAGTTTTTTACCTCGGGTATCTGCTCAACCTCGGCTTTTACACGCTCTGAAGCCTGTTTAACGGTCAAACCGATTCTGAAAAAAATACGATATGCTTTTTTTAACTCTTTACGCGCAGATTTTGAAAACTTGTGCCGTTTCAATCCGACATTGTTCAGCCCGTGAAGTGTTGCCCGGTCTCCGGCCGCAATCACATAGGGGGGAATATCCTTGACCACGGCGGATTTACCGCCGATATAGGCAAAATCGCCAATCTCAACGAACTGATGGATGGCCACAAGCCCTCCCACGGTAACATTATCACCCAAAACAATATGGCCGGCCAGGGTTGAGTTGTTGGCAAGAATGACCTGTTTACCGGTTTTACAGTCGTGGGCGATATGAGTATATGCCATTAAATAATTTTCTTCACCCACTTCCGTTATTCCGCCGCCGGATTCAGTCCCCCGGTTGATGGTGACAAATTCACGGATGATCGTTCCCCGGCCTATGGTCAGATATGTCTTTTCACCATGAAATTTTAAGTCCTGGGGGGCACCGCCCACCGAGGCATATTGAAAAATCTGGCAGTCCTCACCGATGGTAACATATTGTTCAATGATTGAGTAGGGTCCGATGGTGGTGCCGGCACCGATGCAGACATCTGATTTTACGATGGCATAAGGTCCGATAACAACACTGGGGTCTATTTCAGCAGACGGATCAATTATAGCAGTGGGGTGGATCATTCGTTCTCCGTTAAATGGTTTTTTTCTTCTATTTTTTTAATTCTTTTTTCAAATGAGAAGAGTTGTTTTCTCATTTCCGGCAGCCTTGAAATGATACTGACGACCTTTCGCCACCGGCTGTGCGGCATTTGCGGCATCCCTGAAACGATTTCATTTTCTCCGACATTGGAATGGACGCCGGCAAAGGGACCGACAATGGTATTGGCTCCGATTGAAATATGCCCGGAGATACCGGCTTTACCGGCGACAATTACATTGGCCCCGATGGCGGCGGAGCCTGCAATACCGACCTGGGCTAGGATCAGGGCATGATCCCCGATTTTAACATTATGGGCAATGTGAACAAGATTATCGATTTTAACACCTCTGCCGATAATTGTCTTCCCCAAAGTACCGCGGTCAATGGTGGTATTGGCCCCGATTTCAACATCGTCATGGATGTGAACATATCCGTAATGATGCAGCTTTTCATGTTCTCCAGAGCCTTGTACGAATCCATAGCCGTCCGAACCGATCACCGCACCCGGATGAATGATCACATTCGAACCGATATGCGTCTTTTCCATGATGGTGACATTGGGTTTGACCGTGACATGATCTTTGATGGTGACATGATCTCCGATGTACACATTCGGCATCAAATGGACGTTATCCCCGATACGGACATGATCACCGACAAATACATTTGCAGCTATCACGGCCGAATGCCCGATTTCAGGCGACTTGCCGATTCGGGCCGTGGCGTCAATACCGGGGCGCCTTTTTTTTTCAGGATGAAACTTTGCAGCGATTCTGAAAAAGGAAATTTTCGGGTGGGGGCAGGTCAAAAGACTGAATCGTCCGTTTGTCTCCGTATCCGGCGGAACATCATCAGGAACAATAATCGCCCCTGCATTACATTGGTTTAATTTTTTTAGAAATTTGGGATCACTTGCAAATGTTATATGGTGCTCTTTTGCGTCTTCAAAGGATGAAACCCCTGTGATGATACGATCGGACCGACCTAAAATGCCGGCATCAATCAGTTTTGCCAGCCCCTTTAATGACAGCTCCATACCTGATCTTAATTTTTGGCTTTGGCAGTTTTCTTATTGTACTCTTTAATGACAGCCTCGGTGATATCGATATTCTCCGGGGAATAGACGACCGCAGATCGTTTTTTCTCCAGGATTAACAGATATCCTTCTTTTTGTCCGATTTCAGAGACGATCAGGCCGATATCATTTTGAAACTGCCGCAGCAGCTCAGCTTGAAGCCTTTTAAAATCATCGGTGAGCCGTTTCTCCATCTTGATGGCATCATTATTCCGGATCCGGATCTCCCGGGCTTTTTCATCCTGCTTTTCCTGGCTTAACACAAGAGCCTCACGCTGAAAATCCGCTTTCATTTTATCAATCAGGTTTTTTTCACCGATGAGCTTTTCTTTAATCTCATTATTTCTATCACCAATCTCTTTTTGAATCATCTTACCTGCACTGGATTCATTTAAGATTTTTTGAAAATCAACCACTCCGATTTTAGCAGCGTCTGCGCAAAATGCACTGGGCAGTGTCAGCCAGCTTAAAACGGCAAAGGTGAATAGAACAATTATTTTTTTCATTATTTCCTCCAAAATTACTTTAATTAAAAACTGGCTCCTACGGCAAATGCGACCTTGCTGTCGCCCGTTTCGCTGATATTTTTACCTTCGATGACCCAACCGTAATCCACCCGTAACGGACCAACCGGGGAGTCCCATCGTATCCCGAAACCGACACTGGAAAACTGATCGGAGAAATCAATGTTTTCACTGTCCCGATAAACATCCCCGCGATCATAAAACAAGACACCCGCCATTTTATATTTTTCAGTGAGTGGAAAAGAGACCTCTACATTGGTCTGAACATATTTTTCCCCCCCCCGCTGCCTGGTTTCGTCTCCTCTTTTTCCGTCAATATCCCCGTTTCCGAATCCCCGGATCGAATCCATACCGCCCAGATAAAATTTTTCATAATCAATATTGATGGCATCGCCGGATTGATCATCAACAAACCCGCCCTCTGCATGCAGGTGGAGCGTGAACTTCCAGAACAGCGGAAAATAAAAACTCGTCGATCCCAAGTATTTGACGAACTCGATATCTCCGCCCATTAAACCACCCGAATACTCAATGCTCAGGGAGTGTCTCTGACCTTCGGTGGGAAGAAAGAGATCATCTCTTGAATCGTACCGTATAAACGGTTTAATACTGGAGGCCAAAAACGAACCCGGTGTTACAGGGGTGCTTTCAATCTCAACGTCGTCAATTTCGAAATCCTCAATGTTATAGATCAGGCCGACCCGGGTATAATCGCGAAGCTTGTATCCCAGATTCAATCCCATACCCAGTGTATTTTTGTCATAATGATCAAATTCCAGTTCCTGTCTAAATACGTTGATACCGCCCGACACACTGGTGTCCAAAATGTACGGTTCGAAAAAAGAGAGATTGTACAAGACCTCTTCACCTGAGATTTCTGCTGAAATTTCTGCGGTTTGACCCTTCCCAAACAGGTTCCGTTCTTTGATGCTGGCCTCCACAAACCCGGATTTAACGGAGCTGAACCCGCCGCCGATGGAAAATGCACCGGTCTCTTTTTCCGTTACCCGGACATCCAGGTCCCGCCTGTTCTCTTCATCTGCAGCCACCGGCGTCACCTCAATCTGGTCAAAATAGTTAAGCCGGTTCAGGTTTTTAAAACTTAAGGAGATATTCTCTTTGCTGTAAAGATCCTGTTCAATAATTTTAATCTCGCGTCGAATCACCTTGTCCCGTGTTTTATTGTTTCCCCTGATCCGGATGCGATCAAAATAGACCGGTTCTCCTTTCTGAATGCTGTAAACAATATTCATCCGGCTGTTTTCTTCATCTTTACTCACCACGGGAGAGATTTTAACATTGGCAAACCCCTGGTTTAAGTAAACGTCGGACATGGATAGAATATCTTTCCGGAGCAGTTCCCTGCTGTACAACTCTTGCTCTTTAGATTCAATCAGCTGAAAAAAGTCCGCTTTGGGTTGAATCAAATCTCCGGAAATATCAATGGAATTAATTTTATATTGGGATCCTTCACTGATTTTAAAATGGACTGAAATGAAATCATCCTGATACTCAATAATGGGATCAGAGACCTTTGCATCAATAAATCCATTGTTTTTGTACAAGGACTCTATCCGTGTCACGTCGTTCTTCACTTCAATTTCATTCAGGTCTCCAGAGGAGGTGATAAACGACCAGAACCCTTTTTCAGATGTTTCAATGGCATTTTTGATCTCTTTATCTGAAAAAAATTTATTTCCTTCAAATGTGACCTTTTCAACATTGAGCTTTTCTCCCTCATCAAACTGAAACCGAATATCGGCCTGGGCATTTTCCAACGGAATAATCTCATAATTGATGACGATATTATGGTAATTTTTTGCGGTATAGGCAAGACGCATCCGGTTGACGTCCGAGTTGAGTTTGTGAACATTTAAAATAGCCCCGGTCCGGGTATTTACCAGTTCCTGGAGTTCTTCATCCTTAAAAATAACATTTTTAGCAAACTGAATTCTTCTTACCGTGGCCTTTTCGGCAACGGTATAAACCAGACGGACCCCTTTATCGGTTGATTCTTTCTCCACTTTGACGTCATCAAAGTATCCCATGGAAAAAATTCGTTTAAGATCGTCTGAGACATTTTGAATTTTCAGGATATCACCTGCCTGGGTATTAATATTCCTTAGAATGGCGTCTTGTTCGATCCGCTTATTTCCAACGATTGAAATTTGCGTGATAAATTTCCGTTTAAAGATAACACTGGTAATCTCTTTGCTGACCTTTGATACGGCTGAAAACAGATTTTCAAAGTCCGGGGCTTGAGAAAAAATGGAAAGCTGCTCGGTCTCTTCAAAGGTGTTGATCAATCTTGAATCAATACTGATGCTGCTGCCGGCGATAAAGATAGATCCGGTAAGGATGTAGTCCGCACCTTTTTCAATCCCCAGTTTTTTAAAGTCGTTGTGCTCCCAATCCTGAACCGTCTCCCCTGACGCGTCATGGAGCTGAACCTTTGCTCCCTCTTGTTCCAGCAATTGTAAAATCATGGCCGGTACTTTTGTCTGTATATCCGGATTCTGTCTTTCCGCATCCAGGATAAACGGTATGATAACCACGCTTGTAGCCGTTTCGGATTTCACCGGATTCGCTGTAATGAAAATGAAAGCTATGGCAGATATTAAAGAGAGCGTTAATCTCACATTAATCATGATGTCTTTTTAGAAACTCCTGTTGATTCGACCGGTTTAACTGTACCGTTTATCAGTGTAAGGTTGGTATCCATCATTTGAGCCAATTCGTTGTTATGGGTCACCACAATAACCGTCATACCCAATTCTTTGTTCAGTTCCTGTATGAGCAGATGAACACTGTCTGAATTTTTCCGGTCCAAATTCCCTGTGGGTTCATCTGCCAGAAGTATCTCAGGCCCCATGACCAGTGCCCTTGCCAGTGCAACCCGCTGTTGTTCTCCTCCGGAAAGATCCTCTACCCGATGAGAAGAACGCGTTGAAAGTCCTACTCTATCAAGCATATTTAGCGCCTCTTTTTCAACCCTTTTTTTCACTCTGCCGGCGATCAGACCCGGCATCATCACATTCTCAACCGCGGAAAACCCCTGAAGCAGATAGTGAAATTGAAACACAAAACCGATTTTTGAGTTCCTGAACATTGCCAATTGATCATCTTTAAGTGCGAGCAGATCACGGTCCCGGAAAAATATTTTACCGGAATCCGGTTTGTCCAGCGTACCGATAATATTGAGCAGGGTCGATTTTCCAATGCCGGATGCGCCGGTAATCGCAATGCTCTCACCTTTACAAACGGTCAGATCTGCCTTGTCCAGGATTTCAATGGTTGAATGATGACCGCTGAATCGTTTACTGATCTGCGTTAATGAGATCAGAGGGGTTAGAGATTTATCCATATCTGATCGCCTCGACAGGGTCCATGCTTGATGCTTTATATGACGGATAGAGTGTTGAAATAAAACAGATCACAAGGGCACTGACGGAAATGACGACCACATCAAGGGTTTCCAGCTGAACCGGAAGGGTTGTAAACGGATAGGCGTCCGGCAGTTTAATAAAATCATACTTTTTCAATATAAAGCAGATCAATACTCCGGACAGGGTCCCGATAAAGGTTCCCAGGCAGCCAATAATCATTCCTTTTATAATGAATACTTTTCGGATCATACGATTGGTGGCACCCATTGATTTCAGCACGGCAATATCTTTTGTCTTTTCCATCACCATCATAATCAGGGCACTGGCAATGTTAAAGGCAGCCACCAGGATAATCAGGGTCAATATGATGAACATGGCCGTTTTCTCCAGCTTTAAAGCAGAAAAGAGGCTCTTGTTTATCTCCATCCAGTCTCTCATATAAAAAGGATAACCGTAATCCTCTGAAATATTTTCTTTGATGGCTGACACGTCGAACAGATCGTCAACCCAGATTCCGATGGCAGATACCTGATCACCGAGACCGGAGAGTTGCTGGGCCTGGGTCATGTGAACGTATGCAAGGCTGGAATCATACTCATACATGCCGGAGTCAAAAGTAGCGGTGACAACAAACCGTTTCATGGACGGGATATGCCCCATGGGAGAGACAAACCCGTTGGGTGACAGGAGGATAACGTTATCCCCTTTGATCACGCCAATGTGGTTGGCCAGTTCCTTGCCCAGAACAATACCGTGACTATTGGAATTTTCCTGAAGGGCCAGTACTTTTTTGAGCTTCCCGGAATCAAACCCCTTTATCGGACTGTATGGATTCTCCGGATCGATCCCGCGGACCATGGCCCCGGAAAAGGTCCGGTTGGACCGTATCATTGCCTGGGCAAACAACATGGGAGACGCCCCGGAAATATCCGGTTCCGCTTTAAGCCGGGACACGATATCGGCATATCCGTCAAACTTACCTGAAAAATTCATCAACAGTATGTGCGGTTCCAGCCCCAGGATTCTTTTTCTAAATTCCGTTTCAGCACCGCTCATGACGGCAATCACCACCACAAGCGCCATCACCCCCAATGCCACACCGGCAATGGACAAAAAGGTAATCAGAGAGATAAAGCCTTCCTTCCGTTTGGCCTTTAAATATTTTCCGGCTATGAAAAATTCAAATCCCAATGGTTTAACCCGCTTGGCTATACGGTTTTCATATGGGGGAAAAGAATCACTTCCCGGATAGAAGGCGAATCGGTGAGCAGCATAACGAGCCGGTCGATTCCGATCCCCTCCCCTGCCGTGGGCGGCATACCGTACTCAAGCGCTTCCACATAGTCGGTATCCATAATATGGGCTTCATCGTTGCCCTCATCCCTTTGCCGGGCCTGCATGAGGAACCGGTCATGCTGGTCCTGGGGATCGTTGATTTCAGAAAACCCGTTGGCAATCTCTTTTCCGGCAACAAAGAGTTCAAACCGGTCCGTCAGCTCCGGATTGGCATCGCTTTTCCGGGAAAGAGGAGAGACCTCCACCGGATACCCTGTAATAAAAGTGGGTTGAATCAGCTTGGGTTCCACCAGGATATCAAAGAGCTTGGTCAGCACTTTGCCGTGCCGTTCCTTTTTGGTGATCTGGATATTCTGCTGCTCGGCAAATTTAAGCAGGGCATCGGTATCGTTTAAAATTTCAGGATCAACACCGCCGATGGTGCTCAGGGATTCAATCATGGGAATCCGTTTCCATCCCTTTTTGAATTCAATTGTTTCACCCTGGTATTCAACAACGGTCTCCCCTGTTATCTGCCAGACAATGGATTCAAACATCTCTTCGGTCAAATCCATGAGCATGTGATAATCGGCATAGGCCTGATAAAATTCAACCATTGTAAATTCAGGATTGTGGCGGGTTGAAACCCCTTCGTTTCTAAAGTTCCGGTTGATTTCAAATACCTTTTCAAATCCACCCACAACCAATCTTTTCAGGTATAGTTCCGGTGCAATCCGAAGGTATAATTCCATTCCAAGTGCATTGTGCCAGGTTTTAAACGGGGTGGCTTCGGCTCCACCCGGCAGGGGCTGCATCATGGGGGTTTCGACTTCCATGAACCCTTTGTCTTCAAAAAACCGACGCATGGCAGAGACAATTTTGCTGCGGTTCGTAAAAATCTGCCTTGATTTTTCATTCATGATCAAATCAAGGTACCGTTTCCGGTATCTCTTTTCAGGATCCTTGATACCGTGAAATTTTTCAGGCAACGGGCGAACCGCTTTTGACAGAAGCCTCAAATCATCTGCCAGCAGGGTCCATTCCCCTGTCCGGGTCTGAAACAATGGCCCGGTCACCCCGATGAAATCCCCAATATCAAGCTTTTTAAACAAGGCATATGCCGGATCTCCGATCCGATTTTTCTGAAGATAGACCTGGAGCTGGCCTGATCCGTCTTTAAACCGGATAAAAGAGGACTTACCCATTTTATTTACCGCCATCATTCGGCCGGCAATGGCAAATTTTTGCCCCTCTTCACCCAGCTCATCCGGATGGTGTTGAATGGTTTTCTTTAACGACCGTATCGTGCATGACGGTTTGAAATCATTGGGGTACAGGGCAATCCCGTCGTCTTTTAATTCGTTTATTTTCTCTTTTCTCAGTTGGATCAGTCTGCTTTCTTTGTCCATACAAAACACTTTCTCAATCGGTTATTATTTTCATAAAATGAATTATTTTGTAACATCCAGAATAAACGATGGTCAAACTTTGATGGAATATCCTATTTTAACGGAAAATGTCAATCTTTTGTTTACCTCATCGTTGCAAAAAGCGTGAAGGTTCCAGCTTCAAGGCGCCAAGGTTGCCGCTGTAGTAATCTACCGCAAAA
>JANQML010000043.1 GCA_028280105.1 Desulfobacula sp.
CGTCAAACCAGCAGATTGATGAAGCCATGGATGACGTCATCTGCCGGTGCGGCACCCATCCCAGAATTAAACAGGCCATCCGGCTGGCCGGTAAAATGACTGCCAAAAGGGGAGGATAGCCATGGATACGAATATGACACGACGGACCTTTTTAAAAAAAAGCAGCCTGGTTATTGCGGTTGCCACCATTTCCAGCCACATGGACCTGTTCAATGCGTCTCCGGCCACTGCCGGTTCCGCCCCCTCATTTAAACCCCATGCATTTCTGGAAATTTCAAAAGAGAATTCAATTATTGTCTGGGTGGGCCAGACCGATCTTGGCCAGGGATCGCAGACCGGTATTCCCATGGTCATTGCCGATGAACTGGATGCAGCCTGGGAAACCGTTCAGGTAAAAACAGCACTGGCAGCGGATCCGTTCAAAAGCCCGGTATGGCGTACACAGGCCACCGGCGGCAGTTCCAGTATCCGGCACCGATGGGATCTGCTCCGCAAAACCGGGGCCGCCGCCCGGCAGATGCTGGTTGAAACCGCTGCCCAACGATGGGGAATATTACCCGGCACCTGCGTCACAAAAAACGGCCGGGTCATCCATCCGGACGGACCCAGCCTGACATACGGAGAATTGGTGGAATCGGCCGGGAAACGGCCTGTTCCGAAAAATCCGTCTTTAAAAGACCCTTCAGAGTACCGCATTATCGGCACCCGACGGGACCGGCTGGATATTCCGGGCAAGGTGGCCGGCACCACCCTGTACGGTGCAGACTTTTTTGTGCCGGATATGTGTGTGGCTGTGGTGGCCCGCCCGCCGCGTTACGGTGCAACCCCCCAATCCTATAACGCGGATGATGCCATGGCCGTCAAAGGGGTGGTGAAAGTGATCCCTCTGGAAAACAGAATCGCAGTCTGCGCTGAAACGGCCTTTGCTGCCATGCTGGGACGGGATGCCCTCAGGATCAAATGGTCAAAAGGCTCCCACCCCGATCTCAACAACGACACCCTGGATCTTTTATACAAGGATCATCTGGACAAACCCGGGGCAGTCGCAAAAGAGGCGGGAGATGTAAAGACCGCATTTGCCGGGGCCGCTCAAATAAGGGAGGAATCCTATTCCCTGCCCTATCTCTCACATGCCCAGGTGGAACCGATAAACTGTACAGCCCATGTGGAAACCGGCCGCTGCCGGATCTGGGCGCCTACCCAGGGGCAGACCGCCGCCCAATTGGCAGCATCCGAGTTATGCGGCCTGCCCGTTGAAAAGGTGGAGGTCATGACCTTGCCGGCCGGCGGCGGATTTGGTTTGCGCGGAGAAACAGACCCGGTAATCGACGCGGTTCTGATCTCCAAAGCATTGAAGCGTCCGGTTAAGGTGATCCAGACCCGCGAGGATGAGTTCAACAACGACTATTTCCGGCCGGCAAGTTATTGCAAAATAAAGGCCGGATTGGACAAGAACGGCCGGTTGACGGCATGGTCCCATAAAGTGGCCGCCCAATCGGTTATGTCCAGACTCATCCCCCAGTTCGTTAAAAACGGGGTTGATCCGGATGCGGTTTCAGGAATTACCGGTATGCCGTACGACCTGCCCAACCATCTTGTGACATATGTCATGGTGGACCTTCCCATACCCGTTGGCTGGTGGCGGTCAGTGGGTTACTCCAACAATGTGTTCACGGTTGAATCCTTTATGGATGAACTGGCCCATGCCGCAAAAAAAGACCCGGTGCAATTTCGCCTGGATCATATGGAAACAGGATCAAGACCTTATCAGCTCCTGTCCTTTCTTGCAGAAAAAGGCGGCTGGAACCACCCCTTGCCCGGCGGGCGGGCCCAAGGGGTTGCCGTCAGTTCCTGTTTTGAGTCGTTCACCGCACACATGGCCGAGGTCTCTGTCAGCAAAAAAGGCACGATCACCGTCCATAAGGTGGTCTGTGCTCTGGACTGCGGCACGGCCGTCTACCCGGATGCCATCCGGGCCCAGGCCGAAGGCGGTATTGTCATGGGCTTGAGTGCGGCTCTGTACGAAAAGGTGGAATTTAAAGATGGAGGGGTGAAAACGTCCAACTATGACGAATACCCGGTCCTAACCCTGTCGGAAGTGCCGGAGATAGAAATCCATATTCTAGAAAATAACCAAAAAGCCGGAGGCATTGGAGAGCCGGTTTTACCTACGGTGGCACCTGCCGTGGCCAATGCCGTATTCAGGGCCACGGGTGTCCGGTTGCGGAATCTGCCCTTTGATCGGGCGCTGCTGGCAACGGGGTAAATGCTGCGGGATGATCCGTTGCCGTAAACCAAGTTGTCATCAATCGTTTTTAATTAAACCTCATCGTTGCAAAAAGCGTGAAGGTTCCAGCTTCAAGGCGCCAAGGTTGTCGCTGTAGTACTCTACCGCAAAACCTTGGGAACGAATAAGATG
>JANQML010000075.1 GCA_028280105.1 Desulfobacula sp.
CTTTGCGCCAAAGAGAAACCAAAACTGCTTGATATCGGAGACAACCATCAGGTGGCCTGCCACTTCTGGGATAAAGAGTAAGCCGGCCTGACCGAAGCACTGCTTCACAACAGGGGGTAAAAAAAGGGGGACCGATGTTCCCATGCCCGGCGAGCTGTCCGAGTTCATCCTTTCCGTCTTCCGGATGAAAGATCAGATGACAGCGGCGTTTGGTTGTTACTCCTTATCCAGGGCCGTTTGCACCGCCTGCACAATGGTTTCATAACCGGTGCAGCGGCAGAGATTGCCCGCATGCGCGCTGCGGATCTCATCCCGGGTCATCGTCTTTCCCTGGTGTTTTTCCACAAAGGCGGTGCTGGCCATGATAAACCCGGGTGTGCAGAACCCGCATTGCACGGCACCGGCATCCAGGTAGGCCTGCTGAACGGCAGAAAGCTTGCCGTCCCTGGACTCACCCTCAACGGTTCGAATGGCCTTTCCTTCCACCCAGGTGCAAAGATACAGACAGGTGTTGACGGGCACATTGTCCACCAGCACCGTGCAGGCCCCGCATTCGCCCACATTGCAGCCCTCTTTGACCGAAAGGTATCCGTTGTCCCGCAGCACATCGGAAAGGGGTTTTCGAATATCTGCTTTCAGGGTGACGGCCTTGCCGTTGATGGTGCAGTTGATCTCGTAGTTCATTGGATGGTACCTCCAGCGCCGCTTAAGGCCTGACGCAAGGTCCTTCTGGCCAGCTCGCGGATAATGTGTTCACGGAAATCCTTGGAGGCCCGCCAGGAGTCTCGGGGGCTCAGGTCGTCCAATACGTTTGCAGCCACGGCTTCCATCAAAGACGCATCCGCAGGCATGCCCTGGACGGCAGCTTCGGTTTGATAGCAGCGGATGGGCTTGGGGGCAGCCACCGTATAGGCCAAGCGCATTTTTTCCACCCGGTTTTCTGCAAGCTTCAGATTCACACCGCAGCCGATGGTGGCGATGTCCATGGCGCCCCGGGTGGTGTATTTGATGTAAACACCGGACCATCCCGTATAGTTTTCCGAGGCAATGCTGAAGTGGGTCAGGATCTCGGCCCGGCCCTTGTTCACCTGGTAGGGGCCGGCAAAAAATTCTTTGAGTGGCAGGGAGCGCTTGCCCTGGGGGCCGTCCAAGTGGGCGGTGGCCCCTAAAACCAGCAAGGGCGAGGCACTGTCCGCACAGGGCGCGGCATTGCAGATGTTGCCGCCGATGGTGGCCGAGTTTCTCACCTGGGGACCGCCCACCCATCCGCCGGCCATGGCCAGAATCGGAAGATTTTGCGCAATCACCGAATGCTCGATGAGTCGGCTGAAGGGGATGCCCGCACCAATGAGGATGGTCCCGTCGCTCTCCTTTTCAATAAAGTTAAGTTCGGCAAGCTCATGGATATCCACCAGGTGGCGGTGGTCCCTGGACCCTTCACGCAGGCGCACCAGCACATCGGTGCCCCCTGCGATGGGGATGGACGAAGGGTTGTCCTGGAGCAGTTCCAGGGCTTCTGCCAGACTGCCGGCCTTTACGTAGGTTTCTAAGTCAAACATATCTATACCAACCCTGCTTTTTTAAACTGTCTGAAAAGATTCTGGGGGTCCATGGGCAATTCACGGATGGCGACTCCGGTGGCATCCAGGATGGCGTTCCGGATCGCCGGGGCCGGGGAGAGCAGGGGCGGTTCGCCCAGGGATTTGGCCCCAAAGGGGTGGGAGGGTTCATGGGTTTCTATGAAGGCGGCTCCCAGATCCGGGATATCCACCATAGTGGGCATCTTATAGTCCAGCAAATTGTTGTTGTAGATCCGGCCGGATGAGGGATCGACCATGAGTTCTTCAAACAGGGCCGCCCCGATGCCCATGGCCATGCCGCCGTGCACCTGGCCGCCGGCCAAACTGGGGTTGATCACCTTGCCCGCGTCATGGATGTTGTAAATTTCCTTGATCTTGACCTTGCAAAAGGGAATGTCCACTGTGAGATCCACCACCGTGCAGCCAAAGGTGCGGGCATTGGTGCGAATCTTAACGGAAGCCTCGGCAGTGATCTGGCCGCCGTGATCCTTCTGGTAATAGGCATCCATGGCAAGATCCTGCAGGGAAATCACCCGGTGTTCCGGGTTCTGGCGGCTGACCACATACGTTTCAGCCAGATGTAAACTGTCTGCGCTGAACCCGCTTAGAAAAGCGGCATGTGCCAGGATCCTGTCCTTGAGGGTTTCTGCCGCCTTTACCACGGCCTGGCCGCTGACATAGATCTGGCGGGAGGCATAGGAGCCTAAATCAAAGGGGCTGAGATCGGTGTCCTGGGTGGAAACCACCCGGATGTCGCCGGGGGCCATGTTCAACACCTCAAGGGCCATCTGGGCCAGGGCCGTATCCCATCCCTGGCCGATCTCGGTGGCCCCGACCTGCATGAGAACGGTGCCGTCCGGTTCCAGGACCAGGCGGGCCGAACCGATCTCCACGGCATAAGGATAAATACCGGAGGCATAGGAAAAACAGGCCACCCCCAAACCGTGGCGAAGGTCCCCTTCCTGCACGGAAGCCCGGTCTTTGCGTTTGGCATCCCACCCAATCAGTTCCCGGCCTTTTTCAAGGCAGTCGATAAGACCGCAGGTATCAAAAGGACCTTCTCCCAAAAGATTTTCATCGCCCTGGCGGCAGACATTGGCCACACGGAAATCCATGGGGTCTTTGCCCAGTTTCCGGGCCGCCTCTTCCATGATGCATTCGATGGCCCAGATCATCTGGGGGGACCCGTAGCCCCGCATGGCACCGCAGTCCGGCATATTGCTGTAAACCGAACGGGTGCGGCAGTTAAAGGTTGCCCGGGGATAGAGATAGTGCACCTTTGGGGCCCCGGAAGGGGCAATGGCGTGTCCATGGGAGGAGTAGGCCCCGGTGTTGGCCAGGACATCCAGATCAATGGCGGCAA
>JANQML010000077.1 GCA_028280105.1 Desulfobacula sp.
GAAATTGGATTTTTGTTGTGGTGACTAAAACCTTAATCCCACAAGGAGAATTCCTACAACACTTTTTTTATCTCAAATCCGTTTTTGGACAATAGTGATTTTCCATTTGTTTTTTCTCCGCTCCAAAGTTACACAAAAACGGTGCTCCCTATAAACTGGATGCACAACACCAATGCCATAATCGCCAGAAGACGCTTGAGCCAAAGCCGATACGCCTGAAGCGGAATCCGATCCCGGATGCGCATCCCCAGAAACAGAGCCGTCAATGCCAGCATTGACAGAGGGATGGATATAAGCAAGACATTTGCCGTTACCAAACCGGCATGAACCAGCACGGCGCCCTGGGTCAGTTTCCCCAGCAAAAAGCACATATTGAACACTTGAATCATTGCATTCTTTTCCATTCCGCGCTCAAGGGTGTAAATAACAAGTGCCGGAAGCATCACATTGACCGTTCCCCCCAGAATACCGGCCAACAGCCCCCAAAAGGCCAGGGCAAAGCGCGGATATGTCCGAATCCAGGGAAACCGGATTCCCATCCGGTCTGCATTCAGATAAAAAACAAGCATCAGCGCCAGTACCGGACGGAAGAAATCAGCCGGCACCACCACCAACAGCCGGGTACCGATCAGACTGCCGATCATACCGTAAATGGCGAGAGGCCAGAATCGCTCTATACTTTCAACCCATTTTTTCCCATTAACGATACTGGCAACATTGATGACAATGTTCGGGATAATTAAAAGTACAATAGCGGTCCGAATGTCCGTTGTCAGGGTAAGAAGCGGCGTGGCGACCAAGGGGAAACCCACACCGATGGCGCCGTGAATCATTGCGGCAAAGCCGATGGTACCGGCATAGCTCAAAGCGGTTAAAACCGGTATGGATTGAATGAGAGCCAAAGGATTAGACACCTGTTATTATGAAAATTTGATAAACCGATACTACATCAAACCCCCGGTTTAATCAAAATGAATCTGACATCCAAAACCACCGGCAGATTTTCAAACCTCAATTCCCTTCCCATTCCCCCCAGGGCAAACGCCTGTAGAACCGGCACGTTTTTTGATCATTTATAATATTAAGTTCTTAGCTCTTGTTAAAAATCTATCTGCGTTTGCCTTCATCATGTAACTGTCTGAAATCATTTATACTGAATTTTACATGCGATGACCCTGCCATTCCCCCCGGCTTTTAAAATCTTCCTTTTTTAAACAAAGGGTTAAAGGGTTCTTGAAAAATAAAAATTATTCCTTAACCTACCTATAAAGGTTTCACAAAAGGTTCTTTTAAACAGATCTCAAATCACACTCAAAAAGGCTGTCATTTTTTTTGACAGATCATTTTTTGACAGATCAATGGAAAGGATGAATCATGAGAGCGCTTATTGTTGATGACGAAATGGTCAGCAGAAAAAAGATGATACAGATTCTCAGCGGATTTGGCCAGTGTGACAGTGTTAAAAACGGTAAGGCGGCTGTCAGCGTGATCAAAACAGCCATTGAAGAAAAGACACCCTATGACCTGGTTACTCTTGATGTATCCATGCCGGATATTAACGGAATAAAAGTACTTGCCATGATCAGAGAAATGGAAAAAGACGCAGGCATTGAAACGGAGAGCAGGACCAGGATCCTTATGGTTACGTCTCACTCGGATATGGGGACGGTAAAAGCCTGTGCCGGAAAGTGTGACGGGTATATTGTAAAACCGTTTGATAAAGACCTGATGGTCGATAAGATGACCAGGCTCAACCTTATCTGATCTGGTCCTACTGGTTGACCACCATAGGCGGTTAAGATTCCACCCATTTCTTCTTTCGCCATACTGTATACCCGCTCAACCCGAGAATGAGTATGCAAAGGCTTAAATGGGCCAGGTTAAGTGCAATTACGATGAGGTGAGGAAAAAAAACAGCGTCCAGGTTTTTAACCACCATCAATATACCCGAGATGATTAATCCGGCCAGAACGGTAAACCCGAAGCGGCCGGTTCGGGTAATCATTTCGGCTCTTTTTCCCTTTAAAATAAAATCAGCCAGATAATAAAATGCAAAACCGATCAGGATGGATCCGGCCGCATAGTGGATGAGATGGGTAATATAAAATTCAGCCAGCCAACCCAACCCCGGTATATCTGCAATATAATACCGTTTAAAAATCGGCATCTGGGCAAATCCGGACAGGGTCATAAAAAAGAGGATCAAACAATAGGTCCATTTTTGCAGGTCTGTTTTATTCATCCGTCCTCCTTTCTGGCCGCCAGGTAAAATTTCCCGAATGCCGCCGCAAGCCCTGCGAACGGTGCGATAAACATGGCTTTGGCCAGCTGGGTGCCGCTTGCCATCATATTTTTAACCCTATCCAGCCCCGGGCGCCCCTCCCCGGTTTCAACGGTTTGATTCAGCCGGTCAAACGGAACCGGGGACAGGTATATGGTATGGGTTCCGCCATTCTCATCCTCTCCGTATATGTAGCCGTCTATCTCTTTGGCCAGTGCATGGGCCTTTTTTAATATTTCACTTCTCGGACCGATGATTTGAGCTTCCTCGGGACAGGCGTCGATGCAGGCGGGCCGTTCATTTTTTTCAATCCGCTGATGGCACCGGTTGCATTTGTACATCACCCCGTTGCCGGCCAACGCAGGCAGCAGATCAAGGTAAGGGCCGACCCCTGTCTGTCTCTGGGGTATCTCCCAGGGACAGACGGTTTGACACTTTGCACCGCCCAGACACAGGCCGGAGTCGATTCTGGATAACCCGTTTTTCTCCTGTTTGGCCGCCCCCCACGGGCAGAGCTTGACACAGGGCGGGTTCGCACAGTGCATACACCGTCGGGGAAGGGTCAAGTCAATCATCTCTCCTTTAAAAGTTACAGACGCATGCTGGATAAACAGCCAGTTATACGGCGTCAACCGATCGGTCACATCCTGTTTATCCGACCAGTCTTCCACAGGGACCCGGGAAGGATACATCCGGGGAAAGGGTTTGACCGGTTGCGGATAGCGGGCTTCATTTTCCTGGGCGCAGGCAGCCACGCACTCTTCACAGCCCGTGCACTTACGGATGTCTATCAGTGTGGCCAATGGGTCATGTTCCGTTTCCCGGGCGGTGTCTCCGGCCCCGGCAGCTCTGTTTAATCCCATGACGGCACCGGCTGTCGTGATACCGGTTTTTAAAAATGTTCTTCGGGAAATCGGTTTCTTCATAATCGTTTTCAATCCTTTGGACCACCTAGCCGGGAATCGTTTTTCAGCTCTTTCTCCGCGTAAGGTAACCCCTTTATTGTTCTTCTAAAAACTGTCTGAAACTCAGTTTTTCATCCGCATTCGTATGAATATATGTCAACATGGATAACAATCGCTTTTTATCCACATATCCGGCAACATTGCTGATTTTGGAACTGTCCGACTCCAGAAACCATATCAGGGGCAGGCCCCTGATCTTCCATTTCTCAACCAGTGGTTTTTTTATATCTGCGTTTACGGATATGCTCACAAAATGCGTATTCAAATATTCAATCACCTGACGGTCCTTAAAACTGGACCGTTTCAACTTAGTACAATACGTTCACCAATCCGCATAAAAGTACAAAAAAATATGTTTTCCCTGGCTTTGAGCCAGGGCCAAGCCATCAGAGTACTCTTTCCAGTCAATCGCATCCGCACCCGTTTCAGGTCCATCCGTATTGCTTAAGGAAACGTCAGATGATCGATCCTTTGGTGCGGAAAAAAAATATCCCCCTCCCAAAACCGCCATAGCAATAAGAACAAACAACAATACCGTTTCTTTTTTCATAGTCACCTTTGATCTGAAATTAAACGTTCATGGCTCCGGCAGAGTCATTTATTCAGCACCCAAAACATTAATGCAAAAAACTATTGCAACTCCTAAGCTTGGACTAAAGCAACACCCATGCCACAGCCGTAATCGGATTTATAACATCCATTTCCGTCTGAAAAACAGACCAATAGTAACTCTTTCCGCAGGTTTCGTCGATACCCAGTCTCAATATTATAATCCGGTTTTATTTTTTTGGGGCGGGTTACCCCGGTCTTGCAACCGCCATGGAACTGTTTAAATGTCAAGGCTTTGGTTTTAACCGTCTGCAGCAACACCTTGATAACAAAGAGGAAGAGATCTTTTTATATTATCCGCCATGCCTTTAAACCGTTCGTTTTTGCAATGACGGGATTTACCTCATCGTTGCAACGTTGAGGTTTATTCTGTTCCGCCATTAACACTGTTAACATATTGTTAATATCCGCCTTCAGATATACAAAAAAATAAATGTACTACATTGTGGCTTTACAGGGAGTTCCATTCTGTTTTATGACTGAACATCTCAGGGCGGAATAATTTCATCGGTATCTATTTCAAGGAGAAACATCATGACGGAAAATGTTGTAATAACGCTTGCGTGCGGAACAGACAATCCGAATCGGGCAACCCGGGCATTTTTTCTGGCAGCTGCGGCCCAGAAAAAAGGAAAAAATGTAACCCTTTTTCTTCTGGATGACGGGGTTTACCTGGCCCGTAAAGGGGCCATGGAAAATTTGCGTGCAGCCACGGGTGATTCTGCGGATGATTCACTGGCACACCTACAGGCCCATGGGGTGCCCATCCTGGTTTGTACTCCCTGTGCGGCATCACGGTTTATAAAAGAGGCGGATCTGGCCGATTCCTGCAGAATGGCCACAGCGGCGGAGTTGATTGACCTGGTCTGCGATGCGGCCACCATCAGCCTGTAAGCTGCCGGAACGAACCTAATCATTTAACCGATATTCCGAATTTCTTAATCCGTTTCCAGACGGTGATCCGGCTGACACCAAGCAATTTCGCGGCAAGGGTCTGATTGCCGTCTGCCTGTTCCAGGGCATCCATCAATGCCTGCTTTTCAGACCGCCCTTTTACAATCGTATTGCCGGCGGAAAGCGGTTTCTCTCTTTTTATATCAGGACCCGGGATATTAAGAATTTTTTCCGGCAAATGCTCCGGCCCGATACTTTTACCACTTGCCAATACAAAGGCATATTCCACACAGTTTCTCAGCTCCCTGATATTACCCGGCCATGGATATGCCGTCATCAGACGCATGGCTTCAGGGGTGACCCCCAAAATATTTTTCCCGGTCTTTTCAGCATGGAGGTGGATAAAATGCTGAATTAAAAGAGGGATATCGTCTCTGCGTTCAACCAGCGGCGGGCAGGTTAAAGGGAAAACATTGATTCTGAAAAAAAAGTCTTCGCGAAACGCCCCCTCTTTAATAAGCGCTTCCAGGTTTTTGTGGGTGGCCGTGATAATTCTGGCATCAATGGGGATGGACCGGTTGGCCCCGACCCGCTGGATAATTTTTTCTTCCAGCACTCTCAGCAATTTTACCTGGACCGGCAATGGGATATCTCCGATTTCATCCAGGAAAATCGTTCCCGTATCAGCGGCTTCGAACCGTCCGATCCGGTCGGTTTCAGCACCGGTGTAAGCACCTTTGACATGACCGAACAATTCGCTTTCAAGCAGGTGCTCGCTCAAAGCGGCGCAATTGACTTTTACAAAGGGTTTGGACGCCCTGCTTCCTGTTTCGTGCAGTGCTTTGGCAACCATTTCCTTTCCGGTTCCCGAAGGACCGAGAATCATGACAGGGGTATCAAGGGGGGCCACGGATTCAATATGTTCATACAGGTTCTGCATCACAGGGGTTCGTCCGATCATACCGTGAAACCCGTCCTCTATCTCGTAGAGCCGCTTAATGGAGGCCAGCTCGTTCTGACAGCTCATGTTTTCCGAAATGTCTCTCAAGGTTTCCACGGCACCCGCAATCCGCTCCTGGTCATCATAGAGCACTGTTGCATTTTTTATAATGGGAATATTCCGGTTTTTTCGATTGGTAATCAAACATTTTTTTTCCCTGACAATTTTTTTGATAAACAATTCGCACCAGTCCTCGCCGGTTCCCTTTCCAACTATTTTACATCCCGTGCAATTCAATATGCGGCAGGACTCACCTTTTAATTCCTCCTCAGAATAGCCGGTAATCATCTGGGCGGCCTGGTTCGCGGCAATAAACCGTCCCCCTGGGTCAACCAGTATAACGCCTTCCTGTACGGAATCGATAATTTTACGCCAATGTTTTCCACTCTCCATATCTCCCCCACGGGCTATCAATCTATATTAACTATAAATTAACATATCCTTAACTATTGTAAAATCAATCTGATAAAAAAATTATGTTTCCATCCGTCAAAAAGAGAACATCTCTTTTATATTCAGTACGATAAATGGCTTCACCCGATTTTTTCCGGTAATGGCATATGAATTGCTAAACAACAAGGGTTAACGATAATGAATCTTTGGTTTTGTATAAAACCTAAAATATATAATGACCTTTAGTTAAACGAGGAGAAACCTATGAGTATGAGAAAGCTGAGATGTAATTTTTTTCTTTTATTTTTATTTACCGGCCTGTTAATGCTCTCCGGCTGTGTTGCGGCAACCGCTGACAAGGCAACGCCGGTGGATACGTCATGGCACTACCATTCAATTGTTGACGCCGCCTTTGTAAAAGAGCATATGAAGGTGCCAATGCCTGAAACGACCATGTTTATCGATTCGCGCCCTTACAAGACCAAGTATGTTAAAGGACATATTCCCGGTGCCGTCAACATTCCCTTAACCGAGTTTGATAAAAAAAAGGACATGTTGCCGAAAGATAAAAATGCATTGCTGGTTTTCTACTGCGGCGGACCGAAATGCAAACTGAGCCATAAGTCGGCAGTGAAGGCTGAAAAACTGGGATACACCAATGTTAAAGTTTACTCCCTGGGATATCCGGACTGGATGGCCAAGGAAGGAAGTTACGCATCTGTCTCCGCCGAATACGTGGCGGATAAGATTGCCGGAAACAAGGCAATGATCATCGATTCCCGGCCCCAGATGACCAAGTACAATAAAAGCCATATCCCCAGTGCCATTAACATCCCGTTTACACATTTTGATTCGCTGAAAGGGAAACTGCCCAGGGATCCGGATACTCCACTGATTTTTTACTGCGGCGGGTTGAAATGTAAACTGAGCCATAAATCGGCTGTCATTGCCCGTGAAATGGGATATACCAACGTCGCCATATTTGCCAAAGGGTATCCGGAATGGAAAAAACAATTCGGCGCATCCGGTGAGGCAATTGCAGTAACGGCCGGCGAAGTCGAAGGCACCATCGATCCGGAAAAATTCAATGAAATCATAGCCAAAAATCCTGGGTCCATAACATTGATTGATGTCCGGGACCCGGACGAATTTGCTGCCGGCCATATTAAAACAGCCGTCAATATTCCCGTGGAAAGCCTGGAACCCCGAATTAAAGACCTGCCCGGAGACAAACCGATTATATACGTCTGTACCACCGGTGCAAGAAGCGGAGAAGCCTATTACATGACCCTTGATGTCAGGGAAGAGTTAAAAGAGGTCTATTACGTGGAAGCGGAAATCGATTTCAAAAAAGACGGTTCATATGACCTGAAAAAGAACCCGTAACAAAATTTTATTATAAGAGGTGGAACCAATGCTGAAAAAAAGCATGATCAGTTTATTCATTACAATGTTTATTTTTACCCCCTTTGCCATGGCCATTGCAGAAGAAGGCCCCGGCGGAAACAAGCGGAAAGGCAAATATACCTATCGGAAAGTATACAAAGCCTGTCCCGACACCCCGGTAGTCAGCCCGGCAGACAAGAAAAAAGCCGAATGGGCGGACATTTTTGAAAACAGAAAATTTGACGAGTTCGGATGCGTTGACCAATGGACGGCAATGGCAGACAAGGACATTCTGGATATCTATACCTATTTTTACAGTTTTGCCGCTGACTCACCCTCGCCGGCAACTTGTAAGTAATTGAAAAAAAGGGTGGTAAAAACCGCTGCCATCCTTTTCAACAAGACCTGCATCCCCATGGAGACTTCTATGAACCCCATGTATGTATTAAAATATCGGCACATTGCAACACTTGTGTTTCTTATTTTTTTCATCGCACAGACCGGTTCATCAGCCGCCCCTTCCGGAAAGGCTGAAGAGACAACAGACCGGACCAGCCCGGCAGTAACGGACAACAAGCGATGGACAACCGTTGACCATTCCAAAATCGACCGGCTCAGACAGAATTTCACTTCCGGTGAAGAGATTACAAACGCCTGTGTATCCTGCCATTCGGAAGCCGCCACCCAGTTTCATCAAACCATTCACTGGACCTGGCTGGCCTCCGGCGATGAAGCGGAGAATACATACGGCAAGGCCGGTCTCTCTGTGAACAACTTCTGTATTTCAGCCAATGCCATGGAGGATAAAAGCTGCCTGTCCTGCCATCCGGCCTGGAATAAACAGGGCTCCAAAGGAGAGGTCAACTGCCTGGTCTGTCATAACTCTTCCGGGTTTGACTTTGAAGAGGCCATGACCGATATCCAGGGTTTTTTAGAGGAAGATGATGATCCCGAAGTTTTGGAAATAGTGAAAGAAATCCAGATGGAGGTCCAGGAAGCCGTTGTCCAGATCAATACCCCCTCCCGTCAAAACTGCGGAGCCTGCCATTTCTACGGCGGCGGCGGTGACGGGGTGAAGCACGGAGACCTGGATTCTTCTTTAATAAAACCCAACAGGGAGCTGGATGTCCACATGGGTGTGGATGGGGGAGACTTTACCTGCACCCGGTGCCATACCACGGTTGATCACCACATCGCCGGCCGGATATACACCAACCCTGCCATCGATTCCCGGAGAAGCCTGATCGAAGACGATCTGGCCCCCAAAATCACCTGTGTATCCTGCCACGGAGCAGAACCGCATATAAACAACGCCAAACTCGACGACCACACCGATGTGGTTTCCTGCCAGGCCTGCCACATTCCCCGGTATGCCCGGGTGAATCCCACCGAGATGTGGTGGGACTGGTCCAAAACCGGCAGGAAAAAAGACGGCAAGGCCTATGTTGAAAAAGGGGAGTACGGAAAACCGGTTTACAAAACCCTGAAAGGTGAATTTAAATGGGATAAAAACGTGTTGCCGGAATATTTCTGGTTTAACGGCTCCATCCGGAGTACGACCATTGACGATATGATCGATCCCGGAAAAATTGTAGAGGTCTCCCATCCGGTGGGGGATCGGTCCGACCCGGAAGCCCGGATCTTTCCATTTAAAATCCACCGGGGTCTTCAACCGTACGACAAAATTCACAAACGGTTGCTTGCACCGCTTCTCTCCGGTGACGACGGATTCTGGACCACCCTGGATATGAACGATGCCATTGCACGGGGACATGCATCCGTGAATATCCCCTATTCCGGTGAATTTGACTATGTCGAAACCGCCTTTGCCTATCCGATCACCCATATGGTTGCCCCCAAGGAGAATGCCGTGGGATGTGCGGAGTGCCATGTCAGGGAGAATTCCCGGCTTGCCGCCCTTCCAGGCCTTTATCTGCCCGGAAAGGATAAAAACAACCTGTTGAGCACCATTGGCTGGTTGTCTGTCTGGGGAGCCTTGATCGGGGTTCTGGTCCACGGTATCGGCAGAATATTTACCAGAAACGGAAACGGCAAGGAGGCGTAAATGAACAACCGAAAAACGATTAAAATCTATCTCTATACCCGGTTTGAACGGTTATGGCACTGGCTCCAGGCGGTGATGGTGACCCTTTTGCTCGTCACCGGCCTTGAAATCCACGGGACCTATACCTTAATGGGGTTTCAAAACGCGGTCAGCCTGCATAATTTTGTCGGCCTCTCCTGGCTGATCATGTTTGCCTTTTTTGTGTTCTGGCTCTTTACCACCGGGGAATGGAAACAATATATCCCCACCACCAAAAAATTATTTTCCGTGGTCCGGTATTACTGCCTGGGTATTTTCAAGGGCGAACCGCATCCGGTCCAAAAATCGAAGGGAGCCAAGCACAACCCGCTGCAGCGCCTGGCCTACCTGGGCATTTCCGCCATGCTTCTCCCGGCCATGATGGTCACCGGTCTGCTGTACTATCTGTACAATGACATCCCTCAATGGATTCCGTTGGATATTCTGGCCGGTGTCCATACCTTATTTGGACTTTTTCTGTTAAATTTTCTGATCGTTCATCTCTATATGACCACCACGGGACATTCGCTTTTCAGCCACATTTCCGGTATGATCACGGGCTGGGAAGAGGTCTATGAAACCACAAAGATCGAAGACTGGGAAATCCAGGCAACAAAAAAGTAAGCATTTCCGATATGCGGCAGGTATTCGCCTGCCGCATATTCTCCTATCCCAACGATGGGGGCTATTTTAAAAGGTATCACCGATTTTCGGATCGTTCCTGGCTCCGATCACCCCTGCCTGGTCTTTACCCCGGTGTTCACGGCCGTCGATGTTCCGGCACTGTCCGGCGTTTGGGCATCTATGAGAGATGAATTCATACGCGTTTTATAATCAGAATCGTGCGATCATCATCGGCAGACGCTTTTTGGGTAAATTGGCCCACCTCCCTGCGGATGGCGTCAATCATCTTTTCCGGGTGCCGGTTCCGCATCTGTAAAAGCAAGGTGATAATCCGGTCCGTTCCAAACATTTCCTTTTGATTGTCAACAGCTTCAAAGATTCCGTCCGACATGACAGCAAAAATATCTCCGGGTCTCATCTCAATGGAGTTGATTGTTTTGAAAGCCGGTTCGTCCGTAATGCCCAGCGGAAATGTATCTGCCTTTAAAATATCGGCTTTGCCTGTTTTTGCACAATAGTGAATCAAAGGCGCCTGGCCGGCACTAAAATAGTTCAGCAAATGCCCTCCGCTGATCTGGCCGAACCAGGCCGAGATAAACCGCCCGTCCGACAAATCCGAGTATAGTTGCTGATTGATATGGTTGATCAGAAGAGAGAGATCCGGATTGATGCGGACACCGATCCGTAACATGGCACGAATCTGCGTAACGGACAGTGCCGGGCCGACACCGTGCCCGGCAGCGTCTCCCAGAAGCAGTACAGCGTTTTGAACCTCATCTGTATCAATGGAAATTGTATTGTTTTCAGGGTTGATTTTATACCCGATCACGTCATAGATATCCCCGCCCGTCTCGTCGGCCGGCGTATTCCAGCCGGCGATCTCAAACCCCTGAATTTTCGGCAGAACCGAAGGAAAGGTGTTTTGCTGAATATCCCGGGCAATTTTGATGTCATCTTCCATCTTCATCAGGGTTTTCAGACTGTTTCGCATTCGTTCATGCGCTTCGGCCAGCTTTAGGACTTCAATACTTCTTGAAAAAATGGGCGGGCCGGGATTAAAATCCCCTCTGCTGATCCGTTTGCTTGATGCGACAAGGGATTCAATCGGTCTGCTGTACCGGTTGGCAATAAATACAACACGCATCACCCCCATGGCCAGAACAACGACTGTAATGATCAGTATCCAGACCCGGGCCTTTTCAATATCTCCGAGTAAGTCAGATTCGGGAACAACCACACAGATCATCAGTTTTTCATCCGGAGCAATGGAAAAACGCTTGCTTGCCCCCCACCACATCTGTTTCTCATTTGAAAACCGGACCGGTGTATCCATTTTATCTTCGGGCCGGTTCCACAATGCCTGTATGGTATTCCGAATTAACGGGGTTTCAATCTCCTGAACCGGCGTCAGAGGTTTTGTTATTGAATCGCCGGGCTCTCCCGGATAATCTTTGAGTGATACCGTTACAATTCGGGCAACATCCTCAAGGGTTGCTATCACAAACTGTCCCTGGTTGAGTATTTTCAGCCCTTGGGCAAATTCCTGGATATCCTCAAGCAGAATATCAAACCCCAAGACAAACTCTTGCCCGTCAATTGTCCGGTACCGGACAGAAGCGGTCAGCCCCGGTTTTTTTATCGTATAGAAAAGATAAGGGTCGGTCCAGCTGAGCAGTGAGGATCTATCGGCTTCAGGATCGGATCGATCAAATTCATCCCACCTTTTGGTGGCATTTTTAAACCAGGGTCTTGTTCGCGGATCATAATCGGAACGGATTGTTTTTTCATCTATGGGACGGTTCTTTTCATCCCATTGAATGATTTTTGCCTGATTGTTGCCGGTTAACTGCCGGCTGAGCCAGGTGCGGCCGGTCCGCAGCAGCATAAAGTTCCGGCCCGAATCATCGGCCAGATAAACGGCTGATATTTGCGGATAAAGCTGCATGATTGATTTAAACTGCAGCCAAAGCTTTTCCGGTTCCTCTATTGTAACGATTTGATTTTCCCCCAGAGACATCACGGCCAGCAGCTCTTTTTCAACCGGGCTGAAAAAACCGGAAAGCTTTTTTTCGGTTTGATCGATGGATTGTTCGATGATTTTTTTTGAAAGTTCTTCAATGGCGGAACGGGCCGCCACGGTTGTTATCATTATGATAGTTCCGCTGAGCAGGGCAATGATCAGAATAAGGTTTAAGATCAAATTTTGACGTATGGAAAATACCCGCCCCATCGAACCTCCGTATGAATAATCATTTTAAGCGCCTTCTTTTATTCAGGTACAAAATATAAGATAATTTTTAAATTGGCAAACAAAGGAATCCTGCCGCCTCCTTTTTTTAAATATAAATCACTACAGGTTTTCATCCGAACACTTAAGAAACCGGAAAAAATAAACAATAAAATCAGATTTTTACTTGACATATTTTCAACAATACCCGTTTTTTATTGGTGATTTAATGGTAATTTTCCGGCTTTTTTAATTATTGACCTGTTGCCGGGTTTGGACAATTATTTATGTTAAAGACAGGATGAATAATGAAACGCAATTTAAAAGCAGACCCGATTCTTATCATTGATGATGAACCCTCTGTGCGGAAAGTGTTGAAACTCAATCTGTCCAGAAAGGGCTACAATGTTGATACAGCGGCAGGCGGGGAAGAAGGGCTCCGGAAAATGGAATCCAGATCATACTGTTTGGTGCTTACAGATATGAAGATGCCGGGCATTTCCGGTGAACAGGTTCTTGAACAGATCCGCAACACCGATCAAAAAAAAATACCGGTCATCGGCATGTCCGGCACCCCATGGCTGCTTGAATCGATCGGATTTGACGCTGTCCTGGCCAAACCCTATCTGATGAAAGATCTATTGAACTTGATCCATCGGTTTGTTGACGAATAAAGTCTTTCATAATTGATTCGGCACCAAAAAATTCCATGTCTGTAACGGTTTGTTCTTGCATTGCCCCCTCGGGAGCGGGTAATTTTAATTTAAGCTGTTTTTAATATTTAATGCTACCCTCAACGGATCGGCCGGGTACCGTTTTATACCCCATGATATTTTGTTCGATGGCAGATAAGAGATGATCAAAAAAATAATATTAGGGTTCTTTGGCGGAATTGTTTTACTTTTTGTTATCCTATGCGGTTATCTCTACTCCCTGAAAGTGGAGAGACCCGATGAGCGCATTGCGGTCTTATCTGTTTTGCACCACGAAAAGTATCAGGCGTCTGTTCCCAAGGCAGAGGAGTGGGTGTCATCGATTTACATCCACCATCTGCTTCCGTCGTTATCCGTCGCCGTCGGCATTGACGGGAATCTGGTGTGGGAAGGCGTTATCGGATATTCGAATATCCAGGATCAGGTCATGGCCGACCATAAAACCGGATATAGAATCGGAAGCATTTCAAAATCTATGACAGCGTCTGCGGTTTTACAAATGCATCAAAAGGGAATCATTCAAATTGACCGGCCATTTAATACCTATGTCAAGGATTATGCTTCGGGAGAAGCCGGCTACACAGTTAAGCAATTGCTGACTCACCAGGCAGGGATCAGACACTATGCCGGATATTTTACAGAGGCATTTAATACCAAAGAATATCATTCCACCAGGGAAGCCGCTTCAATTGTTGAGAACGATGATTTACTTTTCACCCCGGGAACAGGCTTTAATTACAGCACATACGGATATACATTGATCGCCTTAGCAATGGAATCCGCATCTGCCTCTTCTTTTGAAAGGATAATGGCCGATACCGTCTTTTTACCGATGGGGATGAGATCAACGCATTTTGATAAAATCAACACCAAAGAAGGGACCGGCCAGGCAACGCCGTACATATCAATAGATGATTTTTTTTTCACGCCGCCAAAGGAAAACGTAAGTTATAAATACGCAGGCGGCGGATTGATTTCAACACCTTCGGATATGGTAAAATTCGGTAATTCGCTATTAAATGACGATTTCCTGAATGCTGAATCCCGGACCGTTTTGTGGCAACCGGTCCCGCTTAAGACCGGAGAGATGAATCCACAGAATTATGCACTGGGGTTTCGTATCGGGAGGGATGAATTCGGAATGTTCGCCCATCACGGAGGAAGTTTGACAGGCGGATATTCTTTTTTAACTGTGTATCCGGAAATCGGGTTGGTGGTTGCGTTTTCAACCAATACCCGGCCTGCCGGTTTTAACAGGTTGGAGGCAGCTAAAAAAATGGTCAATATTTTTACAAAAGTGAGGAACTAAGGATGCATCGTTTTGAAGATCTATTGAAAAACAGGCGGTCTGTAAGAAATTTCCAGGAAAGGCCGGTCCCGGAAAAAACGATTCGCGCCATCATCCAGGAGAGTATTTTAGCACCCAGCTCCGGAAATGAACAATCCTGGCGGTTTGTCATCGTCTCTGATACGGATTTTATGGCGGATATCTCCCAGGACTGCAAACAGACACTTTTAAGCAGAATCGATAAGACCCCCAATGACTATGCAAAAAAATACAAACCCATTCTGAGCAAGCCTGATTACAATATTTTTTATAATGCGCCGGCACTTGTGTATATTCTGGGGGTAAAAGAGCTAAAAAATTCCGAAATCAATTGCACCCTTGCCGCCAGCTATTTCATGTTTTCAGCCGTAAACCGGAATCTGGGCACCTGTTGGATCAGCTTTGCCAAGTTTGTCAAAGATGATGCCATTAAGAAAAGACTGGGGCTTGATCCTGAACTTTTTATCGTTGCCCCTATCATTATCGGGTATCCCGGAAAGATTCCGGCGGCGCCCCCGCGGAAGGAAGCAGACATCTTAAAAGTGATCCGTCACCCGTGATTGAAACGGCATGCCCTGCTGCACCGCATATCGTGTTCATGCCGGATTGGAGTCCCCTTACGCTGACTTTTTTTGGTTTTCCATACCTTAATTGAAATAAAACAGCCTCTGAATTATATCAGGAGATAACAGGTGATGATCTTTTAAATGAAGTTGATTCAGTCTATGCCTTTTAAGTGACAAATCGTTGCTTTATTGAGTCATCAGGGCATAAGCTGTGTCGTAAAGCCTGACAATTAAAAAAACGGTTAATATTAAAGCATGATAGATAAGGATTTCGGTCGTTTTACGGGACCGGGCCATCAACCGCTGATGGCCATGGTCGAGATCACAAACAGATGTAATATGCAGTGTCCGATCTGTTTTACCAACGCCAGTAAAGATGCTGTTGACCCGGGTATGGACGAGATCAAAAAACGGCTGCACATCCTGCTGGAAACCGCCGGCCCCATTCCGGTTCAGATCAGCGGCGGAGAACCCTGCCTGCATCCTGATCTGCCGGAAATCATAACGTATACGAAAAGCCTGGGGTTTAAGAATATAGAACTGGTTACCAACGGCATTGTGATCAGCCGGAACCCGGATTATCTGAATCGTCTGGTGGAGAGCGGGCTCACGGCTGTTTACCTGCAATTTGACGGGCTTCAGACCGAAACCTATATGAAAATCCGGGGCCGGGATATGACCCGCGTCCGGACGGCATCTGTTGATGCCATCCGGAAAGCCGGTATCTGCTGCACGCTGGCCGTTGCCGTCACCCGGCATGTCAATGACCATGAGCTGGGCGATATTGTCCGCTTTGGCGTGGACAATATCGATACCGTGCGTGCCATCAATTTTCAATCCGCATCCCGTTTCAACGGCCGATTTGACATAGAAGACCCGGGAGACGGATTTGCCCTGCCCGAGCTGACGCATTTGATCGAACAGCAGGCCGGTATTAAACCCGGCGGATTCCGGACCGATCTGCTCAGCCATCACCATTGCAATGCCATGTCCCTGGTCTATGCTGTGGACGGTCGCCTGGAACCGCTGTTTACCTACATATCCGAACAAAGCATTGAAAAATTCCTGGGCCCGGATAAACGCCAAACGATCCTAGACCTTTTTCTGGGCAGGGAAAAATTTTACCGCAAGTATCTTTTTCATCCTAAAACGTGGAAAGTTCTGTTGCAGGCATCTGCCATTTTCGGACGAACGCCCAATTTTCAGTCCCTTAAAAAAGCCAGGCACATCCTGCTGTTTGCCAAAAGCTTCATGGAAAAGTCATCACAGGATACCGACCGTCTCCACCACTGTTGTTACGGGATTGCCGGAACTGACGGCGTCTATTCGTTCTGTGCCTATAACAACTTCCACCGTTTTCAACAAAAAAAGGAATAAAGAATGAAGAAAAAGCCATCCCTGATTCTCGGTTCAATTTTAATTACCGCTCTTTTGATGATAAACGGGTGTACGCAGATCCGGCCCGCTCTCAGTGACATCGAGCTGCTGAAAGAGCCGGTTGCCGATTTTGATTACACCGGCTATGCCAGGCTTTTAGAAGAATTTGTGGATAACAGGGGCCGGGTTGATTACGCGCAACTGAAAAAAAGACCCAACGACCTGAACCGCTTCTATGCGCAGGTTGCAAGCTTTAGCCCGGACAGCCATCCCCATCTTTTCCCCACTGAATCTTCAAAACTGGCATACTGGATCAACAGTTACAATTGTTCGGCCATCAGAGGAGTGGTGGAACACTACCCCATAGAGAGTGTGGCTGATATCAGACCGCCGCGGGTATTATTTTTCTTTCCCGGTAAAAGCGGATTTTTCTTTTTCCAGCGGTTTACTTTTGGCGGGGCAACAACCAGCCTTTACTATCTGGAGAACCGTGTGATCCGGAAAAGATTTTTAGATCCCCGGTACCATTTTGCCCTCAATTGCGCATCAAAGGGTTGTCCGGAATTACCGAGGGAACCGTTTTCCCCTGATCCGGAGCAACTGGAACGGCAGCTTGACAGGGAAACAAAAAAATTCATCCGGTCAAAAAGCAACGTCCGTTACGATGACCGGGAAAACAGTCTTTACCTCTCGTCGATTTTTAAATGGTTTGAATCTGATTATACCGGCTGGCTGGAACACAGTTATCCGGAAAAAGAGGCCAGCCTGACAGCCTATGTTCTTCCCTACCTGGACAATGAAACCGCAGATCTGATACGGCAAAACATAAGTACCCTGAAGGTAAAATTCCTGGATTATGACTGGGGATTAAACGATCAGCGGCGCAAATAAAAAAGACTGGCAACGTTCACCTGCAACTGACGGCATAAAAAAACTCAAGGCATCAAGGTGTTACGACGGAAAAAAGTAGGTCGACAACCCTGGTGCCTTGATATGAACCTCAACGTTGCATAAAAATTTTATCATAAAAGATGAAATCAGTTGGCGGTACAACAAAAGCTTTGAATTTAAAGATGCTTTCAAGACTTCATCATA
>JANQML010000080.1 GCA_028280105.1 Desulfobacula sp.
GAAATTGGATTTTTGTTGTGGTGACTAAAACCTTAATCCCACAAGGAGAATTCCTACAACACTTTTTTTATCTCAAATCCGTTTTTGGACAATAGTGATAAAAGGGCATCTTAAATAAAGATACCCTTTTACTGGATTAAAAAAACGGATAAGTCAATTCAAACGGTTGTAATATTAAAAGTTATTTAGGAATGGGGAACTCCGGATCCGGGTTATAACAGATCCGGCAGCAGTTCAGACACCGCTTGGCTTCTTCATGGGCCTGATCCATGGGTAATACCAGATCCACTTCCACCATTGAATCCAGGCGTTCGGAAACCGGCAGTTCCGGCATTTTCGCCCTGGGTTTCTTTACAATACCGTTGACGCTGGTAAAAATGGATTCCGGAATATGTTTGCCAAGCAGCGAATTCTCAACCGGTTCAATCTTTCCTTCTTTAAGGAACAGATCAATGGAACGGGCGGCCCGCCGGCCGGAACCAATGGCGGATACAACCAGATCCGGTCCGGTTGCCGCATCCCCGGCCGTGAAAACATAGGGAATGGATGACTGCAGAATTTCAGGGTCATTATCAATGGTATTCCAACGGGTTAATTCAAGATCTTTCATTCTCGGATGGGGATCCAAATCTTTATACTTTCCTTCCGGGCTCTGTCCGATGGCGGATATAACCATATCCACTTCCAGCAGGGTCTCTGATCCTTCAACCGGCTCAGGGCGTCGCCGGCCGGATGAATCCGGTTCACCCAACTCCATTTTCAGGTACTCCAGATGGGTGACCTTACCGTTGTCATCACCCAGCACCCGCGTTGGTGCTGCCAGAAATACAAAGTCAATCCCCTCGTGCTCGGAAGCCACGATTTCAACCTCATTGGCCGGCATTTCGTTACGGGTTCGGCGGTAGACCATATATACTTTATCCAGGCCTTTTCTCAGCAGGGTTCTGGCGCAGTCAACCGCTGTGTTCCCTCCGCCGACAACGGCCGCAGTCCGGCCCAAGGGTATATCTTCTCCCCTGGAAAGGCGCTGCAGGAAGTTGATCCCCTTATAAGCACCGTCCAAGTCTTCACCTTCAATTCCGAGGCTGTAGTCATCCCAGGCACCCACACCGAGGAAGACCGCTTTATATCCCGATGCCATCAACGAGCCGAGACCGAAATCCTCTCCAAACTTCACACCGCAAAAATCCCTGATACCCAGATCAAGAATTCCCTGGATTTCCCAGTCCAATACTTTTTTAGGGAGACGATATTCGGGGATTCCGTATCGAATGATTCCCCCCAGTTTAGGCATACAATCGAATATATCGACATCATGACCCAGCCGGCGCAGGAAGAAGGCACAGGAGAGGCCGGCAGGTCCGCCCCCGATAATTGCGACTTTGTGTCCGGTATCCGGGGCGCATTTAATGGGGAGCCTGGCACCTGAATTCATTTCATAATCAGCAGCCACCCGTTTGAGCTGGTTAATTGAAACGGCTTCATCCTCAAGCCCTCTTCTGCACATATCCTCACACGGATGCGGGCAGACGCGGCCGCAGGCAAGAGGCAGCGGATTTCTCATACGGATGGTCTGGACCGCTTCCTTGTATTTTCCTTCTCTGACCTCATTGATATACTTGGGGATGTTGATTTCAGCCGGACAGGTCTGTGAACAAGGTGCGAGGGCGGCGTCGGTCTGGTTGAAGGTCATCAGCTGTTCAGACAAGGTGTTCACCTTTATAATCCCTTTGGGGCATGCCTGCTGGCAGGCACCGCATCCCACGCACCGGGACTCATTGACCACCGGAAATCCGTTTTTACCGATCTCAACGGCATCGAACTGACAGGCTTTCACACAGTCACCTTTTCCCAGACAACCGATCCCGCAGACCCGCTTGCCGCCATACATGGCTGTCAGGGCTTTGCAGGTGGACACCCCCATATAATAAAACTTATCGCCAGCCCTGTCACCGCCTTCACACAGATTATAGGACAGCGGACTTTCGGCGGCACCGGCATCCAGGCCCATGATTTCAGCAACAGCTTCGATTCCCTCTTTTGACGAAACAATACAAAGGGAAGGGGGCTCCTTACCGCTTACAATGGCATCTGCCGCACCTGAACATCCGGCATAACCGCAACCGCCGCAATTTGCCCCGGCCAGGTTGTTTTCGACCATGGCAATTCGCGGGTCTTCGTACACATAAAATATTTTTGAGGAAAGGCTTAATACAACGGCGCAGGTCGCACCGATACCTAACATTAGCAATAACGCTGAGATCATTAAATCACCTTATGTTCAATATGAAAGTCCGGGGAAACCCTGTTTGGCGACTCTCAAGTCTGTTTCGGACAACCCTGATTAACATGCCCGGGCCGCCCGTGGTGCCAGTTTGTCAAATTATTTTTTTATCGACAAATGCATCCCCGGATTTATTCCTTGGAATATGATACTAAACCATTCCTTTAAAAGCGGTGAATGTCAGGGCAATCACACCGGCTGTAACAAGGGCGATGGATGTATCCTCCAATGCTTTGGGTACCCTTGCCAGATTGACCCGTTCCCGGACACCTGCAAAAAGAATCAGTGCAATCGCGAAACCGACGGCATAGGAAAAGGAAGAGACAAGTGCCGGCAGAAAGGCGTATTCTTTGCTGATGTTTAAGAGACAGGCCCCCATTACCGCACAATTGGTGGTAATCAGCGGCAGAAAAATTCCCAATCCGGCATATAGACCGGGAATACTCTTTTTTAAAAACATTTCAACAAATTGGACCAGGGAGGCGATCACCAGGATAAACGAGACGGTCCGGAGATATTCAACATCCAAGGTTTTTAACAGATAGGTATCCAGCATCCAGGTAATCATTCCCGCCATCACCAGAACAAAGACGACCGCCATGGACATGCCCACGGCTGTTTCCATTTTTTTCGATGTCCCCATAAATGGGCATTGACCGAGAAACTGGGCAAGCAGAATATTGTTTATGAAGACACCGCTTATGAAAATTTCAAAATAAAAATCCACTGATTATCTCCTTATTTGCTTGGGATGAGATTCATACAGGCAAGCATCAGACCAAGTGCAAAAAAGGCACCCGGTGCTTCAAGCATAACGACAAACGGGTTATATCCGGGAAAGATGTTTGTCAGGTAAAAAACCGGAAGACCTTCCCAGAAGGTTAACGTTCCCGCACCGATCAATTCGCGAACCCCGCCAAGGGCTCCCAGGGACAGGGTAAATCCGATTCCGATCCCCAGGCCGTCTGCAATGGCAAAGGGCGGTTTGTTCTTGCTGGCAAAGGCTTCTGCCCGGCCGAGAACAACACAGTTAACAACGATCAGGGGAATAAAAATACCCAGTTTGAGAAACAATTCATATGCCAAAGCCTGCATACCCAGCTCAACAATGGTAACAAAGGTTGCAATAATAACGATGTAACAGGCGATTCTGACTTTTGACGGTATCACGTTTCGCAGCAGGGATACCAGCAGGTTGGAGCAGACAAGAACAAAGGTGGTTGCTATCCCCATCCCCAGTCCGTTTTCAACACTTTTGGTTACCGCAAGGACAGGGCAAAGTCCAAGAACAAGCCTGAAAGGAGGTAGTTCAGCCCATAGTCCTTTTGTAAATTCTTTTGCCAAGGATTGTGCCATTTTTATATAATCTCCTCTTATGCTTTATTGTATCTGCTGTTCAATTTCAGGTTTGAGTGCCTTGTACAGATTTTGCGCTTCAATGGCGGCCAGGGTGACTGCGCGTGCGGTGATGGTGGCACCGGAAATGGAATCAATAATGCCGTTTTCACTCTTCAGGGCAAAGTTGGAATCCATGCTTAGTTCATCAAACTGGGAGACAAATTCCGTGCTATCCTTCACCTGTGAGCCCAGTCCGGGGGTTTCCGCATGGGTGGTCACCCGGACGGCAACCACCTGGTCCGTGCTCATATTAATCCCCACCATCAGGCCGATATCTCCGCCGTACCCGCCTTTCCCTTTTGTTTCAAAGGCGATGGCATCACTTCCGTCTTCCAGTTTGGCAGGGAAAACCTGAAGTGTCAGATCATCTTTTTCAATGTTGAATCGTTCTTTTAACGGATCATTGCTGATGGTGTCTTCAGGAAAAATTTCTGCAATGGCCGGTGCTTTCTGAAATTTCAGTATCTGTTCTTCAATCCGAATCTGAGTGCCGGATTGAACCGCAGAGAGAAGAAAACCGGAGACGGCCGTTAAGACAGTCAGTACCATAACCATGTTAATCATTTCACGCATGGTTCACCCCCTTACCCAGGGCTTTGGGTCGTATATTGTCAACAATAGGATTTACAAGGTTAAACAGCAGGATGGCCACAACCGTCCCATCCGGGAATACCCCGACATTTCTCATTAGAATAATCATCAGCCCGCAACCGAATCCGTATATTGCCATGGGGATTTTGTTCACCGGAGAAGATGAGTTTTCAGTGGCCAGGAAAAAGGCACCCAGAAGGGTATACCCGGCAAAGAGGTTGAACAGCGGGCCTGCATACTTTTCAGGGTTGATCATGTGAAACAGAAAGGCTGTGATCACAATCCCTGCGATGAATGATACCGTAATCTCCCACCGGATATATCCTTTAAGGATCAGGTAGATCCCGCCAAGGATGATTCCAAGCCCGAATGTGGCTCCGATGGCCCCGACTTCCCTGCCCATTAAAAGATCATTTAGCGAAAAGATATCTGCTGCACCGGCCCCCTGGAATTTAACGGCCACAAGAGGTGCCAGTTCGATAAAGTCGAAGGTATAATCTACAAGGGCGGCATCAAAATCAAAATAGACCGGCCAAGAGAGCATCAGGATCGACATTCCGATCAGCGGGGGGCAAAACGGGTTGGCTCCGATACCACCGTAAAACATTTTACCGGCTAACACGGCAACCATGGTACCGATAATGACCACCCACCAGGGAATGACGGCCGGCAGCATCATGCCGAAAAGCAATCCGATCACGGCGGAATCAAGATCATCAATGGACAATGGCTTTTTAGAAATCAAATTAAATACGGTTTCCCAGAGCATGGCACTCCCAACGGCAAGGCAGAGTACTGAAAACGCCGGGATTCCAAACTGAATAACGCCGAAAACAGCTGCCGGAAGAGCAGCCAGGAGAATATTCAGATTCATTTTAAATAGACTGTCTCCATCATGCCAGAACGGGGCGTGGGAAACGGTTAATTTATGGTTATTCATGGGCTAATCTCCCTTTTTAAGCGTCGGCTCTTAGTTTTAAAAGCTCATGTTTGCCAAGCTTGATGTATTGAAACAAAGGAATCCGTGCAAGACAGGCGTAGGCACAGAGACCGCATTCAATACAGGATTCAAGATCAAACTTGTCCGCCGCCTCTTCGTAATGATCGGCTTCAAGATAACGGACCAGCAGGTTGACCGGAATGCTCGCCGGGCATATCTGGACACATCTGCCGCAGTTGACACAGGCATTGTCTGATAGTTCCGGGATAATTTCCCTGTCTTGAATGATAACGGTATCTGTATCAGCCTGGACCGGGTGATCCTGGGTGAATGTGGTAACCCCCTGCATGGGCCCGCCGATTATGATTCTGTCCTGTTCATTGATTTGAATGCCGAACGTATCGAATATTTTTTTCAACGGGGTGCCAATGGTTGCCTTTACACAGGATACAAGGCCCTGCTTCCCGATAATGGTGACGATTTTCTCAAACCCGGCTGTCTGGGTTTCGTATGCATTTGCAAGGGAAACAACCGCCTCAGGGGAAATAAAATAGACACCCAGATCTTCGGGTGTCTGCCCGGCCGGCAGTACCATACCTAAATGATCTTTCAAAATCATGGCAGGCTGGTTTGAGGGGTAAACCATACTGGTCCGGATCACTTGAGCCATATCCGGCCCTTCGGGATAATGCAATTGTTCCGGAATGGTCATACAGATTTTACCGGCCTTTGTTATCTGTTTGAGAATTTTTGCACCGGCATTGATTTTATCTATGTAATTTAATGCGACGTATTGACAGGTGCAGCATGACAGATCCGAGTCCGCCCCTGTAATCACAATCGTGTCGACCTTGGCACTGCTGTTTGCGAACGCCCGGAGCGGTGGTGCGCCCGGCAGATTTCTTAGAAAGCGGTCTGCACAGGCGGCATCTTCGGTCAGGTCATAGGCTGTTGAAGGCGAATCTGAAGACTGAATCTGTTCTTTTTTAATGATTAGGCTGGTGGAAACTTTGCCCATACTATCTGAATAAATATCAATGTCGGTTATTTTTCCGGATACCGGGCAAACGACATACTCAGAGCTGTCTTCGTACATTGACAGTTTTTCGCCTTTTTCAACCGCCTGATCCTTTTTGAGGAGCATTTCTTTTTTATTATCAATGGACTCATTTAATAACAAAATGAGATCGGACGGTACAGGTATGGATTCCGGCTCTTTATAACCCGGTTCAATCAGGCTATAATGGAGCTTGGGCTTGGATAGGGTGAAAAAAGATCGTTTAATCATAAGTTAGTCCTTAATTTTGTAAAAAGCTTGGGATCATCCGCTTTCGAAACAGCCGGTTAAGGAATGGCTATAGGGAATGACACGAATTACATTCTACCGGACCTGCACCAATATCTTCATGGCATCCCATGCACGTCTGGTGCATTGAATCAGCTCTTGACAGCATGTCCTCATCACCGGTTTCTTCATGACACTCGCTGCAATTGTAGGATTCATCATATTCGAGGTTATGATGGCAGTCCAGGCAATCCTCCGTGTAATCGCCCGTGTGTATGTAATGGGTGAATAGGACTTTACCCGCTTTGTTTTGAAACATGATTCGCACTGGATTTTCAGATGCAGGGGGAGTAAAAGAGGCATAGCAAATAATACCGGTAACCATAGAGATGACCATAATTAATATTGCTACTTTTAGGTCTCGCTTTGATGACATAATACTTCTCTCTTATTATTAAGGTTTACGTTCAATCAACAAAACCCACAACTAGGCAGCGTTTATATTATATTAGGGCTATATTGGCAAGAAAAAAAATAATTTTTAGAGCGTGGAACAACTGTCTGGAATGACATGTGATCTTTTTCTGACAAGGAAGGGTTTATAAGCATTGTTTTTTGATAAGCCAGCCTGTTTTTTTCGAATGAAAAAAAAGGCAAGCCCGAAAAAAGAAAACCCGATAGACATGGATAAAAGAGACGGATTTATTTGTAAAAACGGGGCCAGGCCGTTGCCGATGACTGCCCCGATGATCAACAGGATAATGGGGAACACGTAAAGTAAAAATGTTAAATAGAGCATGGGCTTTGTTTCAAGTCCGATGACCACATGATCCCCCTTTTGGACCCTTAAAGTGTTCTTTACGGTCACGGTATGCTCTTTCATGTTTTTTGCAGTTCCGCAACTGTTTTTTGTCGAGCAGGATTCGCAGGCACCGGACCGGGTGGTTTTAACCCATGCCGTTGTCGGATCGACACGGGTAACAATTCCGTTTTCAGTAATCATTCATTTACGCTTTCAGTCATTCAATTCAGATCAGGCAACAATATTCACGATCCGGCTGGTATCATTTGATTCAGTTGCCGAGGTATTCTGATTTTCAGTCGGACGGGCCTGCGATTGATCCGCATTTAAATTCTCCTGAGGCACGGTTTGTCCGGCCGACAGGTTCTGGGCTTCCTGGGTAAAGTTCACCTCAAACGCCTCCCGGGCTGTATTGGCTGTCCGGGTGTCCAGATCACTTCGGGAAGATTCAATATTCTGGTTTCTCAGCTGGGTGTTTTCCACCGATGGGGTCGCTGTTGCATTTGAATAGGCGGCAGCACCCTGTAAACTGTTTATCTCCATCTTGCTTCTCTCCTTTGGAATCGTTCTTAATATTCTTAGACAATAAACCTGATAAAGAATGATGTCAAATTTTTTGTTGTTGACAAAAAATAAGTGATGATATATACCTTCTGAGTCTTGTTCAAAGGCGCTGCTCCCCAGTAGCTCAGTTGGCAGAGCAATTGGCTGTTAACCAATGGGTCCGCGGTTCAAGTCCGTGCTGGGGAGCCAACCCAATAGCATATATCCCGATAAGGAAATTTATCGGGATTTTTTATTTTTCTCTGTTAGATGGCGAGCAGTTCCTGATCGGCATTGTTCTATTCTGCTTCACGTTCACGAAATTTTTAAAAAGGCCCAAAGAACGTATCTGTTATGATCTACAATGCCCGTCTCATGGACAGGGCTTCCTGGTTCTCCGGATCTTTCTGCAATACTTTGTTCAGATAGTCGTCTGCCTGAAAAATCTGATTCTTCTCAAAATATATTCTAGCGATCTTCAACTTAACATCCAGGCGGCTGCTTTGATGCCTGTCCACGCTTAAAAACAGTTCAAGAGCCTTGTCCGAATCTCCCACATCCTGATATACAACCCCGGCCTTATATACGGTGTCATATCTTGAAGGAACCTCTTGAATAATACTGTCCAGAAGTTGCATGGCGTATTCGTTTTCACCATATTCCATGCAGATATCCGCCACTTTTTCTTTGACAAACAAATTCTTTTTGGACCGGGATATAACCTTTGAAAAAAGCTTGATCGCCAGATCATTTACCCCCTTGCCCAGCAGTCTTCGCCCCAAATTTATGGCCTCTTCATTGTACTTGCCGGTTAAAGACATCACTTCAAGAAAGTATTCCGCCGTTTGCACCAGATGGCCTCTTTTTTCAAATATTTTTCCTAAAAGGTACCGGGTTACGGCATCGTCCGGATTAACCGATGCCGCTTTTTTAAGGCATTTGATCGCCACTTCAATATTTCCTGTTTTCTGATATAAAAGACCTAACTTTCTGAGCAGTCTTGATGCAGACGGTTTGAACCGCAAGGCCAGCTTGGTGAGGCGAATGGCGGAATCGAAATCACCTTCTTCTTCATGGTCCCTTGCCTGGTGGAGGAGGATTCTGGCTTTATCCGGGTGATTGGCGTTGTATACAACCGATTTGATTTTATCGTCTAACAACTGAAGGGTTAACGGCTTTAAAATATAGGCATCAATATCGGTTTCAGCCACCTCATACACCAGGTCCCGTTGCGCTTCTGCCGTGATCATGATGATCGGCATATCCCGCATCGATTTATCGTTTCTGATATATGAAAGCATCTTTGCCCCGTTCATCACCGGCATTTCAAAATCAATGATGGCCAGATCGATGGCGTGCGTTTTTAATATCTCAAGGCCTTTTCGGCCGTCTTCGGCAAATCTGAGCATCTTGCCGATATTGAGATTTTTCAGCATCTTTCGAATCGTCAGACGCATGGATTTGACATCGTCAACAACCAGAATCGAAAGATTTTCAAACATGCTCTCATCATCAACGTTCCGCATGGTCAGACCGCCTATTTAAAGTACTCAAGCTATTTAAGTGGATGAACAAAAAAACCGGGGTATCTTAAGTTAGAAAACCCGGTCGTTTCCAATCAGCAGTTGGTCAGCAGTATGGATTCACAGCCCGGCTGTCTCATTGCGATTTTTATTTGCGAGATCCGTGGTTTTCCGTCCTTACCTCACGGTAAGTTTGGCCGTATGGATTCAATTATAAATTATTTGTTTAAAAAAACAAGATGTTTAATGCCGAAGTAACCGTGTTTTTAGGTTGACACTCTGTTTTTATCAGATTAAGAACACATATGTTCGATTCTAATCAATTACCATTCACAACAGAGGGGAGAACTTATGAAGAAAATGATTAACGGTTTTATTCTAAGCCTTATTTTTACTCTCAGTTTGTCGACTTTTTGTGTTGCGGAAACCTCTTCCATAGTAGGGAAATGGAAAACCATTGATGATGAAACCAACGAACCCAAATCCATTGTCCATATTTATGAACAGGATGGGAAATATTTCGGTCAAATCAAAGAATTGTTCAGAAAGCCGGGGGAAGACCCGGATCCGGTCTGTGACAAGTGCCCGGATGACGATCCAAGGAAAAATCAACCCACAAAAGGCATGGTGATTATTAAGGATCTGGTTAAACAAGGGGATGCCTATACCCAGGGAACAATTTTAGATCCCAAAGAGGGGAAGATATACACCTGCAAGTTGTGGGTTGAAGACGGCCGGCTCATGGTCCGGGGGTACATTGCATTCTTCTTTCGCACCCAGACCTGGTTACGGGTTGAATAACCTGTTTTTAACTTTGTGAGCAATACGGGCATCTGCTTTAAGGTGTTTTTTGGAATCGCTTTGAACCGATAGCCGTGTTTTGTTAGCTTGCTTAAATCATTAAAAAAATCGACCTTGCATCGCATTTTAACGGATCGATCCATCCCTCAATTTTGAAACCAAATGTGGCAAAAAAGAGGTAATACGCTTGAAACAATTCAATTTCTTGACAAAAAAGGTTAAAAAACAATACAACGATGATACAAATTGGGTTTGCTGTATGAACTTTAAGATAAAGATGTGATTAAAGGGGCGATTTATGAAATTTCTTGTTGGCGGCACAATCAGCATTGTTCTTGGCTGTATCGGTTTTGCGATTTTTTATTCCGATTTTTTGAACCTGGTAAAAGCGGGGATTCCCCTGGTGCTGATCAGCGGTGGTGTTCTGATTATCATGCTGAAAAGAGAAGAGAATGGATTTGACTTAAGTGATTCTGAAAACATGCCTGCTCAGACAACCGACCCGGCTTCAACCCAAACGATTGAGGCTGACGCACCGGTTCCGGATTTAGAGCCGGTTTGCACAGACGGCGGCACAGAATCGGTTGAAAACGATGGCGAATCTGTCGAAGCCAATAAAGGTGCTAAGCAGGCTGTATCTGATAAAAACATCGAAGCGGCTGTCGAGGAAACTGTCTCCAAAGAGGGTCACGAAACGGCCGAACCCGTCGTTTCTGAAGTGGAAACAACGGAACCGGTTTCGGGCACATTACCAGAGGAGGATGAAAAAGAACCGGAACCGGTGTCAAGTTTTACGGGCAATGAAAGCTCATACGTATTTCATAAAATGACATGCAAATATGCATTGAGCAAAAAATGCACCCGAAAATTTAATACCCGTGAACAAGCAATTGAAGCGGGGTTTAAACCCTGTAATATCTGTAAACCTTAGCGGATGAAAACAGACGGCAGGTGGGCTTGGAAGAGAATCATACGTATAAAATCTTAACAATTGATGATGAATCTTATATTCGGCAAAGTATTATCAATTATCTTGAAGATTTTGGTTTTAGGGTTTTCGAGGCTGAAAACGGAAAAAAAGGAATTGAGGTATTTGAACGTGAAGTTCCTGATCTGGTGATTCTTGATCTTCGCATGCCGGAAATGGACGGGTTGCAGGTTCTGGAAGTGTTGAGGGAACGCTTCCCGGACCTCCCGCTTATCGTAGCTTCCGGAACCGGAAATATTTCTGCTGTGGTCAAGGCGCTTCAACTGGGCGCCTGGGATTATATCCTCAAACCCATAGAAGATATGGATGTCCTGTATCATTCCATTCAAAAATGCCTCAAATCCAGCCAATTAAAACAGGAAAATCGACGATATCAAGAAGAGCTCGAAGATCTGGTTACCGAACGAACACTTGAATTACAAAAAAGCGAAAACCGGTATCGTGCCGTTTTTGAATACACGGGTACGGCTGCGATTATTATTGAACCCGACGATACGATTTCAATGGCCAATTCAAAATTTTGCGAATTGGCCGGGATGGAACACCGGGAAATCATTAATAAAAAAAAATGGTATGATTTTGTTGCCTTTGAGCATGTTGAAATCATGAAAAACTATATTGATGCCAAGGTCAACCCGGACAGACCCAACATCTCCCCCACCCAATACGAAATTCTCTTTATCGGTAATCATCACGCGGAAAAATATATGTATTCCAGCCTGGGTGTTATTCCCGGAACAGAGAAAGTAGTGGTTTCCCTTTTGGATGTAACGGAAAAAAGAAAAGCGGAACAGCGATGGCGAGGGCTTGAAAAACAGTTAAGAAAATCTCAGAAAATGGAAGCCATCGGAACACTTGCAGGCGGCATTGCCCATGATTTAAATAATGTTTTAAGCCCGATTCTGGGATATGCCGATATGATCATGCGATCCAACGATCCGTCAAGTCCGGAATATCAGCGAAGCAGTAAAATTCAGCAGGCGGCATTGCGTGCGGCGGATATGGTCAGTCAGGTATTATCGGTCGGCCGCCGGGAATCGAACCAAAAACAGTTGATAAAAATTCATCCGGTCTCTAAAGAAGTGTTGAAGTTGCTGAGAGGATCCATACCGGCCACGATTAAAATCGTGGATGAGATAGATCGAAATTGCGGAGCCGTTGAAGCGGATCCGACCCAGATTCATCAGGTCATCATGAACCTTTGTACCAACGCCTATCATGCCATGGAAGAGACGGGGGGGGTACTGACTGTCGGGCTAAAGGAAATAAGGCTAAAGCCGTTGGACATCGTTGAATACCCAAACCTTTCCAACAGCCATGGCGCCTATTTGAACCTGGAGGTAACCGATACGGGTTGCGGTATGAGCGATGATGTGATTGAAAGAATATTTGATCCCTATTTTACAACCAAGGAGGAGGGACGGGGAACCGGCCTGGGCCTGTCCACAGTATACAGTATCGTCAAATCCTATGGTGGTGACGTCAAGGTAAAAAGTACCCCGGGTAAAGGCAGCCGGTTCAGTATCCTGCTCCCTGTCCATTCGGCACAGCCCGCAATAGAAACTGCCGAAGAGGATTCCCGATTGCCGGAGGTCTCATCCGGTGAGCGGCTGTTGGTGATCGATGATGATGAAGATATTGCCATGATGTGTAAAGACGGGTTTGAAACAATGGGTTATCAGGTGGACATATTTTGTTCCAGCGTGAAGGCGCTTGAGTTTTTTAAAAAAAAACATGCTCAAATTGATTTGGTGATAACCGATCAGACCATGCCGGAAAAGACAGGCATTGAACTGGCACAGGAGATAGCTTTAATCGACCCCCTAAAACCGGTGATCTTGTGTTCCGGATATCCGGGAACACTCACAGAGTCAATGGCTAAAGGTGCAGCGATTCGAAAGTTTGTTATGAAACCCGTTACAGTGGAAGCCCTTTCTAAAGAGATCGGGCATATCCTGAGGGTTTAAAAAAGTTAATTATGATGCAATAGGTAAAAGAGTGAAAAAAACTAAATTATTCTTAATTCTTGACGACGAAAAGAGCATTCGTCAAAGCATTGCCGCTTACATGGAGGACATCGGTTATACCGTATTTCAGGCAGCCAGTGGGGAAGACGCCCTTGAGATTGTTAAAACTCATCCGATAGATGATGCCGTTGTGGATATCCGGTTACCGGGAATTGACGGCAATATATTTATGATTGAAGCAAAAAAAATAGCACCGGATATTAATTTTGTTATTCACACCGGATCGGCGGATTATGTGATTTCCGATTCGATTGCAGCCCTCGGTGTGACCCCGGAAAAGGTAATCATAAAACCTGCCCGGGATCTTGAGCAGATCCGGCAATCACTGGAAAATGAAGAAGATGTTTAATCCATGCAGATTTTAAATCCGTCCCGTTGGTATCTGCACCCTGTCTTTATCTTTGCCTGTTCTATTTTTGCTCTGGCTACGTTTCTGGTCTTAACCGTATCCTGGTATATGGAGATCACCTCAGCCCTTGAGGTCATCATCTTAAAATTTCGTATTGACCCCAAGCTGATCTTTCCGTCTAAAACAGGCATGACGATTCTTGTGTTAAGCGCACTGTTGTTTGTGGTGCTGGTGGGAATCCTTCTCGCCTTTATTTATTATCAAAAAACCGTAAACCTCTTCCGGCTTCAGCATAATTTTATCTATAATTTTACCCATGAGTTAAAAACACCGGTCACCTCTCTCAAGATTTACCTGGAAACCTTTATCCGGCACCCCATGGAACCGGCAGATGTTAAAAAGTATAGTAAAAATATGCTTGAAGATATTAATCGGCTGACTGAAAATATTAATTCTATCTTAAATCTGGCCAGAATCGAAAGTCAGAATTTTGGATCTGATGTGACCAGAGACGATATCGTGACCATTATTCAGGCATTTTGTAAAAAAAATGCTTCCCTGTTCAGAAAACTGGATATACGGTTTGAAAATCTGTCAAAAGATCCCCTGATCTTTCCGGTAAACATGGTTCTGTTTGAGATGCTGCTGATGAACCTGATTTCAAACGCTATCAAATATAATGAATCCGAACATCCCAAATTAAAAATACGGTTCAGGCAGTTCCTGCAAAAAGTGACCGTAGAGTTCATTGACAATGGCATTGGTGTGGACAAGCACGAAGCAAAGAAAATCTTCAGTAAGTTCTACCAGGTCAACCAGAAGCGCGAAAAGGATCTGGCAGGATCGGGTCTGGGTCTCTATCTTGTTTCAAGCATCGCCGTCATCCACGGCTGGAAAGCCTCTGTCAGTTCCGATGGCAAGGGAACAGGCGCCAATTTTAAAATCACGATTCCAAAATCAAACATTGCCGATCTCAGGGAAAAAAGTATATGGAAACGGTTGAAAAAAAGCGTATCCTGGTCATAGAAGACGAAGTCCATATTGCCGATGGTATCCGGCTGAATCTGTCAATCCAGGGATATCGTGTAGATGTGGCAGCCGACGGGATTACCGGACTTGATAAATGGCGTTCGTGGAAACCGGATCTCATTGTTTTGGACATTATGCTTCCGATGATCGACGGATTTTCCATTCTCAAAACCATTCGCCGGGAGGATGAACGCATTCCGGTCCTGATCCTGTCGGCCAGGGGAGATACAAAAGACAAGGTCAGGGGCTTGAGATACGGGGCGGATGATTATATTGCCAAACCGTTTGATCTGGAAGAGTTTTTATTGAGAATCAACCGGTTGATTAAAAAAAAACGATGGTATGATTCGGACCGGAACGATGATGACAGCGTGTATGAAATGTTCGAGGGTCAAACGTATACGTTTGGTCAAAATCATATTGATTTTATTTCTTATAAGGCCGATTGTGCGGCCGGTGAAATCATTCTGACCGAGCAGGAGATCGTTCTGCTTAAAATCTTTATCGCAAATAAAGGTAAGCCGTTATCCCGTGAAATGTTATTGAATTCCGGCTGGGGATATTCAAAAGAGACAACCACCCGCACAGTGGATAATTTTATAGTACGATTTAGAAAATATTTCGAAACTCAGCCCAAAAAACCGATTTATTTTATTTCACGACGATCCGTGGGATATATCTTTGATCATGAATGATTTTAAACCTGTTTCAGAAAATGTTAAAAATATAAAATCACATTATCTCATGAGGACGGTAAAGCCTCTGAAACCAGTGAGATGATGTAGTCATTTTGGATCTGCTGTGAGAAAATATCGATTGGTACAGGGGTACCGCGATGAAAAATCTGGTTGCCAATTATCTCCACCTGGTGAAGGCTTTCATGAAATCCTTTTTTTATAAATTTTAAATAGGCTTCTTTGATGGTCCAGCGCTTGAAAATATCAACCGCTGTATCTTCCATATCGGAAATTTCATTTTGAGTAAAAGCTGTTCTTAAAAAGGCCTGGTCGGGTTTGCCGGATATCTTTTCAATGTCTATTCCCAAACTTTGACCCGGATTTTCGGAACAGGCCGCAGTTGTGTATGCATGGCTGTGGGATAGTGAAAAAGAGATTTGGGAGTGGTTTTTTACAAAGGGGGCGCCGTGTTCCCTGTAGCCAAGACTGATTTTTTCAAGTGAGTGGTCCGGCAAAAACAGCGTCTGTATCATCTGTTTGATCAGGTATCGCCCGGCCATCCATTCCACCTGTTTTTTAAGTGCTTTAAATCCGTTGACCGTCTCTATTTCGATCGAACTAAAGCAGGGGAATCTAAAATCTTGTTTTTTAAATATTTCATTTACCCCAACCAGGGATTTATGGTAGGTAGCGGTAGCGAAAAATGCATTTATAATGTCGGGTATGTTTGCATACCAAATGGTTACGCCGTTATGGGAATAGAGTTCGTGAATATGGATTTCATTTTGGAAACAAGGCGGCATTTCCGGAACATACCATCAAGTAGCGTTGTCTTTCAATCTTTTATGGAGGATTTATGGATTTGCTCCATTACTACAAGCGGCATGGCTGGATTCGATCGGCAGCATTGATTTCTTTGGTAGTCTTATCCATTTTGATCGTCATTATTTTTACAGAATCTTATTTTCAAAAGCAGATGCATGATGAAATTATGGCCGACCGGTGCCGGGAATTATCTGCTTCGATTGTCGGTGGAATGACCGATGCGCTCTCCGTAGGTGAAAATGACATCGTCAGGCAACAATTCAGACGGCTTCGTGCATCACTGCCCGAGATTGATGTCTTTGTCTATGATTATAATGCCAGAATCAGTTTTTCAACCGACCCGGGTGCGGTGGGTGAATCCATTAACAGGTATATTAACGACCCCAAGATTATTGCCCGGAACGATCAGATGCTGTCCAGCGGGGAAAGCGGCGGTCTGTTCAAAAAACAAGAGGGGGATAAGCTCTACTTTGGGTCTTTGATGCCTAGCCTGAATGAGGAAACCTGTTACCATTGCCATGGCAGTTCACAAAAAGTGCTCGGCGGCATGGCTGTTATGGTGGATAATTCAAAATCGGTCAGATCCATTGAATATGCCAGAAATATCAGCCTGGCCGTGGGTATCGGCGGTGTCTGTGTGATCATTTTTTTAATCTGGGTGATTTTTTCAAATATGGTGCGTCGATTGAACGTCACCATGGGTGAAATCAGGGAAACCTCGGATACCGTGGCCCAGTTGGCCCGGCAGGCAAGGGATATTTCCAACTCGATTGACGAGAATGCCGGCCAGGGCAACCAGATGGCGGTTCAGGCGTCTTCTGCCGTCAATGACATTTCAGAGTATATTACCAGCATCGCATCAACAGCTGAAGAGGTATCCGCACAGGTCAATGATGTTAATCTGACATCAGAGATGACGTCCAAAGAGATTGTCCGTTCCCATGAGAATCTTGCCGACGCCTCTTCAAATATCGGTTCCGTGGCAGCGGCGGCGGAGCAGATGTCGCTTTCCGTTAATACGGTTGCAACGGCCATGGAACAAATGTATGCCAGCCAAAGTGAAATTACAAAAAGTTCGGCACGGTGCGCCACCATTACATCGGATGCATCTCAAACCGCTTCGCGGACTCATGAAATGGTGAATACCCTGGGCAAATCCGCTTCACAAATCGGTGATATCATTGATCTGATCAACGGGATTGCCGGCAAAACAAATCTGCTGGCGTTAAACGCCGCCATTGAGGCCGCAGGAGCCGGTGAGGCAGGAAAAGGATTTGCCGTGGTCACCAACGAGGTCAAGGAACTGGCAAAGCGGACGGCAGGAGCCACCCAGGAGATTCGGAAAAAGATAGAGGGGATGCAGGAGAATACCGGGCAGGCCATTGATGCCATAACAGATATTACAAAGGTGATAACGGAAGTCGATACGATCATGGGGACCATCGCCTCATCGGTAGAAGAACAGACATCCACCACCAATGAGGTCACCCGAAATGTTTCAGAGTCGGCACAATCCGCCAATGCCGTGGCAAAAAATATTAACCAGGCGGCGTTAAAGGTTGAAGAGGTGGCGCAGAGCATGACACAGGTGCGGGAAATTGAAACCGGTGTTTCCGGTAATATCAAACAGACGGCTGTTGCTGTGGGAGAAATTGCAAAGGATGTTACCATCTCTTCTGAAAGGGTCCGGCAGGTATCAGAGAGCACGGAACGGCTGTCCAACCGGATGACGCATATCCTTGAGAGTACGGGATCCCATAACGACCAGACGGATGAGCTGGCTGAAATTGCATCAAAACTTAAACAATTGACAAAAAAATTCAGGATTTGATCCAAACGGTTCAAAATTGATGAAACGCAACGGCCATGACCGCCAGGAACGGTATATAACATTCAAGCTCCGTGATAATCTGATCGGGGTAAATATCCTTGATATCCGCGAGATTGTAAAGCAGGTAAGCATCTTTGCAGTTCCGCAGGCACCTGCTGCGGTCAAAGGGCTTATCAATTTAAGAGGACAGATCATGACGGTCCTGGATATTGGCCAACTGATGGGTTTCGGCAGCACCCGGGTTGAAGAAAACAGTCATGTGATCGTTTTCAAACACCGGAATGCCGGATTCCTGGTGGACCGGATCGGTGATTTAGTGGTGGTTGACCCTTCGCAGACCGAACCTGTTCCTGCCAACATGGATGAGGGGATAAAAGCCTATATGGATCTTTTGATATATATAAAATCGCAAATAATTATGACGGTGAATACTTCAAAAATTCTGGCCTATAATCCTCTGAAACTCCGTCATGCCGAGGATTTTTGATGAACAATGATCAGAACAACTCTTTAGAGAGCATGGCATCGGAGTTTGTAGCCGAGATAAAAGAAGACCTGATCAGTCTGGAACCCGACCTTTTGACCATGGAAGAAGACGGTGCCGATGTTGATGATGATTTGATCAATCACGCATTCCGCTCCATCCACAGCATAAAGGGGGGAGCCGGATTTATCAATTTTACCGAATTATCCAGTCTCAGCCACGCCATGGAAAACGTATTGATGCGTGTTCGGGAGAAAGAACTGATCATTACCCCGGAAGTCGTAGACGCCCTGCTGGCGGGTTTTGACCGGATGAAGCAGATGGTGGATACAATAGGGACAGATGAATCCTGTGACTTTAAGGAACAGGAAGAGGCGCTTAAGGCCATACTTGATCCGGAAAAAAGATCCGCTGATTTAAAAACAACGGATCTAAAAAAAGATAAACAACCCGTTCCATCCGGTGCCTTTACACCAGCAGAGGGGAAAGATATAAACGAATCGTCCGGAAACACAGACCGGAAACCGGATAAAAACCCCGGGGACAAAGGAAAAACAGATGAACTGGAAACCGTAAGACCCATCAATGACAACCGATTTTTCACCCAAAAAAGATTTCAGGTTGATAAACATCGATTTCTTCTGGCGCAGGAAAGCCAAAAATTTGTTTATGCGGTTTATATCCGGATTGAAAAAGATTCCGGCCATCTGGATCATAAATTAAAAACAATTGATGATGATATTAAAAGCATCGGTGACATCCTGTATTCAGATCTGGATACCATGGCGGCCGATGCGCTGCCAGATGGTTTTTTCTGTGTCATTTCGACCATTCTCGATATACCGCTGCTGACCCAGGTTCTTGATATCAGTAAAGACCAGTTGTCGCTGGTGAGCCGAAAGGCGGGAGCTTCGACAGCCGATTTTTCGGAGTCACCGGGGGTGGAAAGCGTGCTTCCAAAAAAGGGAACACCCGGGAGTACGGGCCAAATTCCAGGTTTAAACGGGAATCCGGATACGGTCACCGTTGGCGGCAAACCGACCATCCGGGTAAATGTCGACCTGGTGTCCAGGCTCATGAACCGGGCCGGAGAACTGGTTCTGTCCCGAAACCAGTTGCGGCCTGTTTTAGAACCCCTGGGTGCTGAAGATGGCCGCCTGTCAAATATGATGCAGAACCTGGATATGGTTACCACGGATATTCAGGAGGCCATCATGCAGATGCGGATGCAGCCGGTGGTCGATTTAATGGGGAAATACAAGCGGGTGGTCCGGGATATTGCCCGCAGAATGTCTAAACAAGTCGCCTTTACCCTGGGGGGAGCCCATGTAGAGGTGGATAGAAATATTCTGGAAAAACTGGCCAACCCCCTGACCCATCTGATCCGAAACTGTATTGATCACGGTATCGAAACCCCGGAGCGCAGAAAAGAGCTGGGCAAGCCGGAAACCGGCACCATTCACGTGAACGCCTCGCATCAGGGCGGATATATACGGATTACCATCCGTGATGACGGTGCCGGGATTGATCCCCAACTGGTTCTGTCAAAGGCCTTTGAAAAAGGATTGGTGTCGGAAGAAGAACTCGATTCCCTGACGGACAAGCAAAAGATAGATTTAATCTTTCTGCCCGGATTTTCAACGTCGGAAAAAATTACCGATATATCCGGTCGGGGAGTGGGAATGGATGTGGTAAAAACCAATCTTAAACGATTGAGAGGGCAGATTGATATCGAATCGGAAAAAGGGCAGGGAACAACCGTCTGTCTGCTGATCCCGCTCACTCTGGCCATTGTGCCCTCTCTGGTGGTGGAAGCATCCGGCAACCGGTTTGTGATACCCCAGGTCAATATAAAGGAAGTGATCTATCTAGAACCCGGACAGATCCAAGAACAGGTTAAAAATATTGCCGGATCAGAACTTTTAAGACTCAGGGATAACCTGATACCTGTCCTGCGTCTGAGAAATGTCCTTTCCATGGCGTCTTATGTCAGGCAACCGGATGGTGGAGAATCCACTCGGGAAAAACGAAAGGCCATTGCCGATCGGAGACATGCCAGCGCTCCCGTAAAAGATCCGGACAACCGGTCCGGCCGGACGGACCGCAGAAAAAACAGCTGGGATGCCACATATGTGATTATTTTAAAACTGGGACACCATCTCTTCGGTCTGTGCGTGGATGAGGTCTATGACATCGAAGAGGTTGTTGTTGAGCCCTTAAGTGTGTATATAAAGCATTTAAAATGTTTTGCCGGTACAACAATTTTAGGGGATGGTAAGGTGACCATGATTCTGGATGTCCCCGGAATCGCTTCTTTTTCCAACCTTAAATTTGATACGGCTTTTGATGCCCGATCCGTTTTGGGTCCAAATGACGATTCGCCGGGGGATAATCAGGGTAAATTGAAGAATCTGATTGTTTTTGGGAATGAAAAAAAAGAATTTTTTGCCTTGGCCCTTGAACATATTTCCCGGCTTGAACCCATTGCAGTCTCGGATATTCATTACACCGGAGAGCAACGTTTTTTTGAGTATAAAAATCAGGATGTTCATCTGTTTGCAATGGATGCATTTCTATCGGTCCGTCCCTGGGAGCCTTCTGATTCGATTTTTGTCATCTTTCCAAAGCATACCAGAACCCGGGTCGGAATAATGACGCCGGTCATTGTCGATACGATTGAAACCCGGGCAAAATTGGCAAGGGATCCATCCGGTCCGGACGTGGTGGCGGGTAAATTGTTTATTGACGATCGAATGATCCAGGTGCTGGATCATGACGTGTTGTATGAAAGGATTGAACAGCGCGTCAGAAAAGATGCCATGGATGTTGAGGGCCAGCCATGAAAATTCTACTTGTCGATGATAAGGCATCCGTCAGAACCGCTATGGTAAACATTCTTCTCTCTTTGGGATTTGATGACATCACCCATGCCGTTGACGGTGAAGATGCCTGGGAGAAACTGAAGGAAACCATGGACGGGAACACGGTACAGCCGTTTGAACTGGTGATTTCAGACCTTGAGATGCCGAAAATGTCCGGGATGGAGTTGCTCCGTGCCGTCCGTTTGGAGCCGGAAACAAGGCATACACCCTTTATCATGGCAACAACGGTGACAGAGAAAGAAGTGATTATTGAAACCATGCGTCTGGGGGTACAGGCTTACATTATTAAGCCGTTTGACCGGCAGACGGTTGAATTTAAATTGAAACAGGCCGGAGTATTGTAAGGTGCAGCCCAAACAGACAGATAGTCTTGACGTGGTGATTGCCGACCCTGACCTTGAATCTGTCAGCGTTTTTGAGAGATTGTGCAGTTCCATAACCGGTTTGAATCTGTCCGGAGTTGCCCGATCTGCCCAGATGCTGATAGCAAAGACAAAAAACGTTCTTCCGGATCTTGTTTTTCTGAGTCTGTCCGGGGATATCGGGGGACTTGCCGTCATTGACACCTTAAAGAAGATCCATCCGGATTTGAATGTGATCGTTCTTTACGGACCGGATCATGATCCGGACATCCTGGTTCAGGCGCTGGAGGCCGGAGCCTATGAGTGTATCGAAAGGCCGGTTTCAGCCGATCCCCTAAAATATGAAACGTTTCGTATCCATTTGTTGGCAGTGACCGGGCTGCTCAGGAGCCGGAAACGGTTCTTCGGCAAGGGCAAAGCCGATTATAAAAACAAATTTTTCATGCCGGTTCCCAGTGATAACGTTTCCGGAGTTGCCCCGAAATCAGACCCGGTCCCGGATATGGAGACCGGTCAACTGCCTGATCTGAGACCGGATTTCAAATCAAGGCAGGGCGTGGATGTCGTAGCCATTGCCGCTTCGACCGGCGGGCCCGAAATATTAAGCCGGATTTTTTCAATCCTGCCACGCAATCTGAATGTGCCCATTCTTCTTGTTCAACACATACCCGAGAATATGACCGTTTTTTTTGCCAAGAGTCTGAACCGGAAGTCAGAGCTTGATATTACCCAGGCAAAGGAGGGTGATCCGGTTGTACCCTCCCGGATCTATATCGCTCCGGGAGGATGCCATATGACGGTTTCCAAACCCGACCCAGGCGGAACCCGGTTGATCCGTATAACTAAAAAACCGCTGGTCAACAGTGTCCGTCCATCTGCGGATGTCCTGTTTGAGTCGATTGCAGACGCCTATTGCGGCGGTAATGTCCTTGCCATCATTTTAACCGGAATGGGAGAGGACGGACGGCATGGGATTGCCTGCCTGAAGAAAAAAACCCATTGTATATGCATATCCCAGGACGCACATACCTGTGTTGTTTACGGGATGCCCCGGGCAGTGGACGAAGCCGGCTTGTCCGATGAATCGTTAGACCCTTTGAGCATCACTCAGCGAATCGTCATGAGCGCCTGACCGGAATATACGATTCCATTTAACTACCGATCAGGGCCATCGCATGTAAAATTCAGTGTAAATGATTTCAGGTAGTTACATGATGAAGGCAAACGCAGATAAATTTTTAACAAGAGCTAAGAACTTAATATTATAGATGATCAAAAAACGTGCCGGTTCTACAGGTGTTTGCCCTGACCTACCGATCGGACTCAGATGACAATCGTTTTGAAAAAATGTATAGTGGACTTATATTCTGATTATGGAATTGATTCCGGTTTACTCTGCCGGGCAATCTATCTGTGCGGCAGAAGAGCGAAACTGAAATCGTGACATAAGTTTGTCAAAAGGGCCGGACAGACCGGTATCCGTCTCTTTGAACGCCAGTAATCCGGTGCGTATGTTGGTAGAAGGTATTAATCGTTTTAATTTTGATGCCTGGATACAGGCAGGACAGGAGGGTATGATGGAAGTTAAAAAGATTCTCAACCCTGTGGATGGCTCAGACCATTCGGTTCATTCAACCCGGTATGCCATTGAGCTGGCACGACTATTCAAGGCCCAGGTCATTCTGCTTCATTGTCATGCCAAATTTCCGATTGTTATGGCGGAACCTTATTTTCAACAGGCCATCAACGATATCAGCAAGGAGTCGGAAACTCTTGTGGAACCGTTTCAAGAGATGCTCGACACATCCGGGGTCGATTATGATATCCGGATTCTGGAAGGGGTTCCCGGAGACAAGATTCCAGAGGTTGCCAAAATAGAAAAGGTGGACCTTATCGTTATGGGTTCAAGAGGGGTTACGGATTTAACCGGATTGATCCTGGGAAGCGTCGCGCACCAGGTACTGCACCGGACCGATTGTCCGGTATTTATTTCCAAATAATATATTCGATATTGAACGGTTCCCGGCCGCAGGTATTTTCCGTGGGCCGGGAACCGTGAGCCTGAACACCGCATCACCATTGGTCAATCCGTTTTTTTCAGCAGGAAATGGGGAATAAACCGGGGGTCGATATCCTGGGGTGAGACGGCTCCGTAGTCTGCTTTTAATTCTTTAATCAGTTCGGAAATAACCGATTCGGAATCCGCCGGAAAGGTTTCAGACGAAAATCCGGTGATCTCCTTAATAAACAGAACCAGATCGGTCAGGGGGGATGCCGGGGGTAGACCTGTTCCCTGTTTGGCATTCTCTTTTGCAAAGAGTTGAATAAAAAAGGGTTTAAACACGTCTGTGGGGATGGGAGACAGGTCGGGTTCAAGATTGAGCCGGTCTTTTGCCCAAAGGGTCAAAATCAGCGTCTTATAGGTCAAAATTCCTTGTCTGAAGGTGGAAAGATCCAGATCGGAATGTTCCATAATTTTGCCTGTGAACGCATCGATTGCAATAATCTGTTCCAGTTTTTTCCGGGTGGTTAGAATATGGTCAAGGGTTTTAAAATTTGCATACGGGTCGGCTGAAGACCCGGTGAAAAACATGGGCCGTTCGATCATAAGCCCCCCGATTACCCCCAGATACCGCTCTCCTAAAAAACTTAACGGTAAGTTGTTTTTATTCATCGCACTCTGGGTAAACCACTGTTGCGCCTTTGTTTTAAGGTGAATACCCGCCCTTGATCCGGTCCTGAAAATATCTTCAAGAAAAAAATCTTCAATAATGGGCTTGGCTGACTCCGGTGAAGGGGCTTTATCGATGAGGAGTTCAAGGCCCAGATGAAGGTAGCTGCAGGCTTTGGACATGGCGGCCTCAAGGTCATCTTTTCCCCGAAGCCGGATCCTGTCGGCGGAGATGACCTTGTTGATCAAAGCCGCCAGTTCTGCTTCCAGCACCGGATGAACCCGGTTGTCGAACAGGGGAATCGTTTGGACAAAGAGGTTGTCTTCATCCAGAAGACCGGTGAAAAACTGGGGCGGCATCGGTACCTGGGGATCAAAATGACCCGGGGCCGGTTTCAGTTTTGCCGGCCGTTTTACAAGGGAAGATTTGCCGGCGGGCTGGTATATACCCACGGCCTCATGGGCGGGCAGAAAGCCTTTTTCAGCCAGTCGCAGGGTTTTAAGGCGGAACTGTTCTTCCTCCGTTTCCGAAGGCAGCAGGGCAGATGTTTCAAGAAGCAGCCCGTGAAATACGGATAAATCCATTTCCGCCACCATTTTAAGCATGGTTTCAATTAAGTCCCAGGCCGGCCGGCTGTTTCCGGGAACCGGCATGGGGTCGCCATCCGGATCATCCGGGTCTCCCGCGGGTCTGTCCGGGAACCTGAAATAGAATTTATCGTCCAAAGTAATATAGTCGTCAAAGTCTGAGGGCGGTACGTCATCATGTTCTCTGATAAAGACCGTCATGTTTTTAAGCAGATAGAATTCAAGAAAATCCGGTTTTTCAGTGATGGTCCACCTGAGCAGCCGCTGTGGGTCCGCCTGGAAGAGGATATCAAAAACCCGGGTCATCATCTCTGTATTGAGCCGGTCGTTGTCCCAGACATCCACGTCAAGGATATACTCCCATTGATCGGAACGGGCCATGGAAAGAACGGGCACAAAATCATCCGGTCCGATTTTGTGCATCAGATAATAGAGATCCTGATCCGGAAAGGATTGGATTAAAGTGGCCGGTGCCGGGGCATCCAGGATCATGGACAGGGCCTCCTGTCCATCGGCTTTTAAGATATCGCGACGCTGGTTGCGCAGTTTGATCTCTCTGTTTCTTTGGTTGATCAGCCGGTAGTCGGTGGTGTCATTCATGGAGATATCCTGTTATACTTTTTGCCGGCAGATCCGGATGTAATGGTCCGCATCTGCGCTGGATTTAAATTTTTCAAGATAGGGCAGGGCCCTGTTAAAGGCCCCCATGTTCATCAGGCAGACGCCCATGCAGATGTGAAGGTCTTTGTTTTCGCAAAAATAGGAAAGGCCGTTTGTCAACGTCCGGACGGCATCCTCAAACCGCCGGTTTTTCTGGTGCAACATGGCAAGCCCCAGAAACGCACGGGCATCCGGCGCGTATGCCAGGGCTTTTTCAAAGAGTTGAACCGCTGTCTCCTCGGCCCGGTCCACCTTCGGGTGTGCGGCATATTCCCCATGGGAAAAGGTCAGGGCAAGCCGGGACAGAAAATCGGCATGAAAGGGATAAAGGTCTTTATCGTTGACCAGTGAAACGGCTGCGGCATATTGATGGATATGGGTGTAGAATGCCTCTCTCAGCCGGTTCCCAAAAGTTTTAACCCGGTTAAAGTCGAGCCGGTCGTCCAGTTCAAACCACGGCAGGTCTTCAATGGGCTGATGCCACAAATCATCTGAAACGATCCTTTTTCTTCTGGCCCGGTTATACAGATAGGTCCCCGGGAAGATGACCAGCATATAAAATATCGCACTCAACGGCCGGATACGGTGCATCAGCTCAATACTCTCTTCGATGGTGGCGTCGGTTTCACCGGGTGAGCCGTAAATAAAGTAGGCGCGGGGCAGGATACCGTAAAAGGCGGTTTGCTCAAATGCCCGGATAATCGTTTGCCGGTCAATGGGTTTGCCCAGGGTTTTTCTGATGGTTTCAGACCCGGATTCAACCCCGTAGCTGATTTGGATACAGCCGGCTTTTCGCATGGCTGCCAACATCTCTGCATCGATATAATCCACCCGGGAGATCGCGTTCCAGGTGAATGTCAGATCCGCTTCAAGGATCTGACGGCAAAAGGCAAGCACCCGGTCTTTATCCATGGTAAAGGTATCGTCGGACAGGTAAAAATGGGTGATGCCTTTTTCCATAAGGGTCTTGATTTCCCGGATCATCCACTCCGGCGAATGGAACCGGACGGTCCGGTCCGTCCAAAATCCGGGTGAACCGCAGAATGTACATTTTCCGGGGCATCCCCGGGACATGGACAGGTGATTAAATACAAAATAGGCAGACGGGTGGGGCAGGAAATCCAGGTCTGTTATGGCTGGCCGGGGGGCGGTATGAACAAGTTGACCGGTCTTTCTGAACGCGATTCCCCGGATGGTTTCAAAACCGTTATCCTTTTTGTCCCTCAGTGCTGTGGCCAGTTCCAGAACCGTCTTTTCCCCTTCTCCCTTGATAATAAAATCAAGGGCCGGACAGGCGGCAAAGAGGTGGTCTGCCAGGAAAGTAGGGGCAGGGCCGCCAAAGACAACCCGGCTGTCGGGTAATCTTCGCTTGAGACGGGTGGCACACTCAATAGCATTCATCCGGCTGGGGTTGGTCACGGAAAATCCTGTCAGGTCGGGTTTGAATTGCGATACGGCCTGGTTAAAGGTCTTAACAGGGTCGTTCCGGTCATCGGCCAGATTGAGAATTTGGACGATAAATCCGTTTTCAATTAATAGTGCGGCAATATAGTATAACCCGATGGGGACCACCCGGGCGTCATCATCGGTAATCCGTTTGTCACGGCAGGCCGGATTGACCAATAATATGTTAAAGGGGGTTACCATGAACGGATGATAATATCGGAAAGCTTTCGTTTCGGTACATGGTGGATCTCTTCTGCATCCCTGTAATACCTGATGTCGCCGTCCGGTTCGATCTCCTCCATCCGGGCCGTTTCAACGGGTTTTCCAACGGCAAGCACCAATTTGATTTCAAAATGGCCCTCTATATCGAGGACGTCTTTGAGCATCTTCATGTTGATGGCGCCAAAGATGCAGCCGGCAAGCCCCTTTGTCCGGGCTCCCAGCAGCATGGTCTGGGCGGCGATACCGTGATCGCACCAGAACCGTTTGGCAACGCGGGTATCTCCCAGGATGACAATATACCCGGTTGGCCGCTCCTCTTTGACCGGACCCGGCCAGTCTGTGAGATAGGCTGCCCAGCCCAGGCAGGAAAAGATCGCTTCATTCTTAACATCGTCCGTGCAGATCATATATTTCAGCGGTTGCATATTGGCCGCAGAGGGGGTTTGTCTCGCCAGATCCACCAGATCCTTTAATGTGGACGGGTTTAATTTATGGTTGTTGTCAAACCGTCTGCAGGACCGGTTGGCCTTGACCAGTTCGCTAAAATCGTCAAACGTCATTTGTCATCTCCTTTCTTGCATGTTACCCGTTGGAACCGGGGCATCTGGATGTCGATCCAGTCAATGATTTTGTCCATTTCCTCGGCCACCTGTTTTAAGGCCTTTCCCCGGTGGCTGACCTCTCCTTTTTCTGCAATGGTTAACTGGGCAAAGGTTTTGTTGAGTTCAGGATAATAAAAGAGCGGATCATATCCGAACCCGTTATCACCGACCGGTTCATTTGTGATAACGCCGCTGCACTCCCCTTCATAGGTCAGGGCCGCTCCTGTCGGGACGGCAATGGAGAGAACGCACTTAAACGAAGCCTTCCGGTTGGTCTCACCCTTTAATGCGTCCAGCATTTTTTCCACATTCTCCGCATCGGTTGCATTCTCACCTGCATACCGGGCCGAATAAACACCCGGGGCACCGCCCAGTGCGTCGACGCAGATCCCTGAATCATCGGCAATGGCGGGATATCCCAGGACTTTGGCCGTGAACGACGCTTTTTTGTATGCATTGGCGTCAAATGTATCTCCGTCTTCGATGACTTCAGGAATCGGACCAAAGTCGGACAGGTTTTTGATTTCAATCCAATGCCCTTTTAAAAGTTTCTGGATTTCCTTTTTTTTCCCTTTGTTTGTGGTTGCCAACACGATGATCTGTTTCACGGGTTTCCTCCATGTCTCAAACGGTCATTATCTTCAATTTTTTGGGGATAATATAAGGGTGGCCCATTGTTTTGTAAACCACCTTGCCGGATTAAATTATTTTATGGAAATACGAAAACGGATCAGCTCATATCCATTAGGTCATATCCATCGGACTATGTGCATCGGGCCGGTTGAATTTTATATCCGGAACGGGCTCTGGCAATTTACCATTGGGAGACATCCCGGCCGTCCTTGATAAAGCCGGGATCTGCTTTAATTTTTGTATATCACCGTATTTGAATGAAGGATAGGGAAAGAAGTCATGGGGTTTGTCAAAGTAAAAGGATTGAAAGGAACCGTCTATGTCCCGGATCAGCAGGCGGATTGCTGTAAAAAATATCCGTGCAGGGATTGTTTTTCCTGTGAACGGTGCTCTGATGACCGCTGCCGGGTCTGCCGGGAATCCGGGGGAGACAAGATTACGAAAAACGGAGTGCCGGATGGTTGATCATTGCCAGGCCATTGAATCTATCCTCCGGATCTTTAACCCAGCCTTTTACTACAACGGTTAAGCTGACAAGGTGTTTGCGGTGTTGTTTTCTCTAGTATTTTATCATTAATTTGTTTGAGCCTTTATGATATAAGATCGGATGTTGTTTGTTTTTAAATCAATTTTCAGGAGCTTAAGGGAATTTTGGACCCAAAAATCAATATAGCTGTGAACGGATACGGACGGATCGGGCGCTGCATTGTCCGGGCCATCTATGAATCGGATTTTTTTTCGAACCGGATCCGGCTCAAGGCTGTCAATGAAATCGCAGATGAAAAGACCATATTTCATCTGACCCGGTATGATTCAACCCATGGCCGGTTTCCCTTTCCCGTGGGCCGAGAGAAGTCGGAGCTGATTATCAAAGATGACAGGATCCGGATTTTTCGGGAAAAAAATATTGTCAACCTTCCCTGGAAAGACCTGGAGATTGATGCGGTACTGGACTGCACCGGCCTGTTCAATGACCGTGAATCGGCTGAACTCCACCTGATTTCCGGTGCTAAAAAAGTGATACTCTCGCAACCGGCCGTGGATCAGATGGATGCCACAATCGTGTTCGGGGTCAACCATAGCCAACTCAAATCCGACGACACGATCATTTCCAATGCCTCCTGCACCACCAACTGTGTGATTCCCATTCTCCACGTGCTGGACCAGGCATTGGGAATTGAAAGCGGCAGTATCACCACCATTCATTCGGCCATGCACGATCAGCCGGTAATCGATGCCTATAATCCGGATTTGAGAAAGACACGGTCCGCCCTCCAATCGATCATTCCTGTGAATACGGCACTGGAGATCGGCATATCAAAGATTCTGCCGGCCATGGCAGGGAAATTTGAAACCCTTGCCATACGCGTGCCTACCACCAATGTCTCCATCATGGATATTGCACTGCTGGTCCGGACCGATACCACGGCCCGGTCGGTCAACGAGGTATTGACCCGGGCGTCGAAAAACAGCCTTGAGGGTATCCTCGGTGTGAATGACGAGCTTCTGGTCTCATGTGATTTTAACCATGATCCCCGGTCGGCGATCATTGATGTCGCCCAGACCCGGGTGAGTAAAAACCGGCTGGTCAAGGTCCAGGCCTGGTTTGACAATGAATGGGGATATTCAAACCGGATGTTGGACACAACCATAGCCGCGTTTAACGCGGGTTAGCGGTTACTCCGGTAACTCCGGGTGAGGCGTGTCCCGCAGCTGTTTCTGCATTTGCCCTGAACGTTTTCAAACGATTCTCCTTGTATCGAGCCTGTCTGTCCACACGGTCAGACAAAGTTTCCAATCGACTTTTTAAGAACTGAAAAATAAACACTTGACCGCTCAATACAAGTGTATTAAACAATTGATTAATACGATTGTATTGGTTGGGGCCAACGGAGATAACATGGAATCCACACAAACAGAGAGCACGCGAAAAAAGCTGCTTGCAGCAGCTATCAAGGTGTTTGCCCAAAAAGGCTACAGAGACGCCACGGTCAGAGAGATATGCAGGGTGGCAGGGTCGGCAAACATCAACAGCATCAACTACTATTTTGGATCCAAGGAATTACTATACAGAGAGATCCTGGAACGGATTTTTGCTGAATATGACACCTATGACGCAAAAGAGACCGCCCAGGACCGCCCGGAAGACCGGTTAAAGGCCTTTATCACTAATTTTTGTGCCATGTTGTACAAGGAAGATGCCGCTGCCTCGGATATCACAGCTATTTTTGTGTCTGAAATGGCCCATCCGTCCCCTTTTATCGAGGAACTGGTGGACAGATACAACCGCCCGAGAATGGAGCGGCATTTAAACATGTTCCGCGAGTTGCTCGGAGATTCGGCAACGGCTGATATGGCCCGGGATTGCCTGGTTTCCGTATCCGGGCAGTTGTTATACTACAGTTTTGCCTGGCCGGTTTTTTCCCGCCTTTTTCCGGCGTATTCTGCTGGAAAAGCCTATAAAGAGTGGGCCGAGCATGTGTACCAATTTTCAATGGGAGGGATTGCGGCGATAAAACAGAACCGAACAACCAAAGGAGAATGAGAATGACGATTCAATTATCATCAGAACCGCTGGTTGAGCAGGCCGTTCAAACGGCTCAAACAGACGACTTCGGCGGCTGGACATTCAAGCCGGGTCTGGATGCCTTAATCGATTCTTTAAACCATGATCTGGATTTATCCGAAGGCACTGCCGGGTATTTCCAAGCCGTCATCACCCAGGTGCTGATCAACCGGCTTGAGGTGACCCGGCTCATAACAGAACATCCCGAAATTTTAGACGAAGAGATCAGACGCCCGCTGGTTATTCTCGGGCTTCCGCGGTCCGGTACCACCCTTGTTCACACCCTGCTGGCACTGGATCCGACTACAAGGTATCTTCGAAACTATGAATCCTGTCTGGCCATCTGCCCGCTGCCGGACTTGATCCCCACATGTGCCGATCCCCGGATCCAGGCATACCATGATACCATGGAGGGGTTTTTTGATGCCGCACCACAGCTTCGCGGCATTAACGGGCTCAACTTCATGGCCCACGGAACCGCAGAATGCCAGAACCTGACTGCTCACGAGTTTGTTCATATCGGCTGGAGTGTGGGTTCCAGCCTTTTTTCCTACGGGGATTGGGTGGCCGGATGCCGTATGAAAAGTGCCTATGAGATGCACAAACGCTTGCTCCAGGTGCTCCAGTGGAAAAGACCCAATGAAAGATGGGTCTTAAAAGCCCCCATGCACCTGTTCGGCCTGGATCAGCTGCTTAAAACCTACCCGGATGCCGAGGTTATCTTTACCCATAGAGATCCGGTAAAAGCCATGGTCTCCGGGGTCAGCCTGGTTTACCACTGGACAGAATTTTCCACGCAGCAGGCCAATCTGCCGGCCATTGCCCAGTGGTATCCCCGATTGTTTGCCAAGGGGCTTGAGCGGGCCTTAACCGTTCGGCAGGATTTTCCGGCAAAGCAATTTTTTGACATCTTTCATGACCGCCTGTCATCTGATCCGGTAGAAGTGGTCCGGGAGGTGTACAAGCACTTTAATATTCATTTCAGTCCGGTCTTTGAAAAAAGATGCCGGATCTGGCTGACAGACAATCCCCGATCTAAATTCGGCAGCCACACCTATACGGCACAAACCCTTGGGTTGAACCCGGAAACGGAACAGAACCGGTTTTCATTTTACCGTGAGAAATTTGATGTTTGAACCCGATGTCCGGGTGAATTTACAATCATGATGGATCAAAAAGAGCCGTCGCCGGCAAGGAGGCAACCATGTACACAATCGGTGAGACGATAGGGATAATCGGCGCAATATTTTGTTTGATTCTTTTACCTGTTTTTGTCGCTCAATCCGCATCTGCGGAAAGACTGAAGATCATCCCACTGAAAGGCACCTATTTTGAGATCGGGAGAAGCTGGGGCAAGGCATTAAAAACGGATTTAAAGCGGAGTATTGACCAGGAGCTCGGCGGGATTGCCCGGTTTGTCTCAAAGGATAAAAAAGAGCTGACCGCCATGTCCAATAAATTGATTCCCGTTGCAAACCGATATGATCCGGAATTCATGCAGGTACTCAAGGGGATGGCAGATGGGTCCGGCCTGTTTTTTGAGGATCTGTTCGCCCTGAGATCCCTTCTGGAGTTGATGTTTTACTGCAATAAGCTGCCGGCCATGTGTACCTCGTTTGCCGTTACCGCAGATGCAACCGAAGACGGAAGTACCATTATCGGGCAGAATATCGACTGGCAACCGGGAAACGGCATGTCGCTGTTGAGAATCACCTGGCCCAACGGTGTGGAACAATTGAGCCTGTCCTTGGGAGGGATATGGGAGTATCCGTTGTCCAGTCACCCGTCCTCGCCACCCTTTGGGCTGGCATCCAACCTGGCCGTATCCATGACGGAAACCCAGAATCTGGAACAAGTCCCGATTTCCATCGTCATGAGCCGGGCTTCCCGTCAAAAAAGGCTTGAGCGAGCGTTGTCCGTGTTTGTCAACAGCCAGCAGAATATCGCCGGGTTTATACTGGCCAATGCAGAGCAGGAGATAGTCGGTATTGAACTGGCCGCCAATACCTACGAGGTTTTGTTCCCGGAAAAAGATGTCATGGTCCGGGCCAACCACTACCTGACCCCCCGGTTCAAAGACATGGATTTTTTTTCACGGTACTGGCCGGATTCCTATTTAAGAAATAACCGGCTGAAAAGATTGATCGAAAAGGACTGGGGCAAAATCACTCCGCAGTTGATGATGAAAAAATTATCCGATCACAATAACTATCCCAAATCGCTTTGCACCCATGTCGATTCCGAATCCGTATTTGCACCTTCCCAGACTCTGGCATCCGTTATCATGGTACCTGAGAAAAAAATCATGTATATTGCAAACGGCAATCCGTGCGAAACACCCTATTTGGAGTACCGGTTTGATTCGCACCTTCAATGACGCCGTTATTGGAATCCGTTAGGAGGATATAAAACAGTGGCTGACCAACAATTTGAAATTGTCGAATTTGATAATTTAACGCATCGAAGCCAGGTGATTGAACTGTGGCAGACCGTGTTCGGGTATGAAGCAGACCATAATTCACCTGAAACCGCAATTGATAAAAAGATAGAGATGAAAGACCATCTGTTTTTTGTGGCACAGCAGGATGGATCGATTTTAGGCACGGCCATGGCAGGCTATGACGGCCACCGGGGGTGGATCTATTCCATTGCCGTACAACCGGCTCATCGAAAAAACGGGATCGGTTCAAAACTGCTGGTTCATGTTGAAACGAAATTGATCGATCTGGGGTGTTTAAAGGTCAACCTTCAAATTTTAGAAGACAACTCATCTGTCCGTCGGTTTTATGAAGCCAATGGATTTTTTGTTGAAAAACGGGTGAGCATGGGAAAAAAATTATATTAAAAATCTGCTGCAAGGCCGGGGATAAAGATGAGATCCGGATTCGGCTGCTGATATGAACAGATGCAAGGGATACATACTTACACGGGAACACCTGGATATCCGGGGGCGGCATCTGCTGCGGTATATCGGCACCGGCAGTGCCGGACCGTTTGAAATCACCGTCACCCGGGACCGGCCCCTGTTTTTCATTGACCGAAAGACCCGGCTGCCCGGCCATATCCGGTTTAATGAACGGCGGCGGGTCGAACTGGCCTCCTTTGAAGGAAGACCGGTGGATGCCCTTTACTTCAATACCCAGGCTCACCTCTATCGGGTTCGGGGACAGTTGCGGGATATGGGAATCCAAACCTTTGAGGCGGATATTCTTCCCCAGGACCGTTTCCTGATGGAACGGTTTATCCACGGCAGTGTCGGGATTAAGGGAATCGGCCGTTACCGGTCCGGGCTGCTGCGGTTCACCGATCCCGTTCTCTGCCCCACCGAGTTTCAGCCCGGTTTATCCTTACTCTCACTGGATATTGAAACCGGACAAAGCGGGGAACTCTATTCCATTGCCTGTCATTTTGAAACCCGGAATCCGGAACCTGCCCGGCCGCAGCCGGCTGTTTTCGGAATTGTCCTGATACAGGATCACGCTCCCCCGGCAGCGCAACCGGGTCCGGCCGTTTCTCAATTTCCCCTGGACATGGATTTTCCCGGTCTTGAGCCGGAGCCGTTGACCGATACCGGATGGATGATCCGTCTGCCCACGGAAAAAGAGCTGCTGACCGGGTTCCTTCAGATCATGACATCTCTGGATCCGGATATTATCATTGGCTGGCATGTCATCGGGTTTGACCTGGTCTTTCTTGAAAAAAAATACCGGGTGCACGGGATCCGGTTCGGTCTGGGCAGGAACAGCCAGCCGCCCGAGATCCGGGAGATTCGAAAGGGTGCCCATGCCGTTGATGTTTGCGGAAGAATTGTGATGGACGGTCCGCCCAATTTACGGGCTGCCTACTATTCGTTTGAAAATTTCCGTCTGGAAACCGTGGCGTCCGAACTGCTGGGCAAGGGAAAAGACATCGGCCGGGAAACGGATAAAGTCGCAGAGATTGAAAGACGGTTCAAACAGGATAAAACCGGGCTTGCCCGGTATAATCTGATGGACTGCACCCTGGTGTGGGAAATCTTTGAAAAAACCGGATTGATTGATCTGACCTGGAAACGGGCCCGGCTCTCCGGCCTGACCATGGACAATGTGGGCCGGTCCGTTGCCGCCTTTGACCATATTATGCTGCCCCGGATCCATCGAAACGGCCGGGTGGCACCCAATGTCAGCGATATCCGGGATATCGGGCATGCCCCGGGCGGCTGGGTCTTTACCCAGTCCCCGGGTTTCTTTGAACAGATTGCCGTCTTTGATTTTAAAAGCCTGTATCCATCCATTATCCGGACGTTTAAAATCGATCCCCTCTCCCGGCTGAATGCGGACACCAATCCCTTGAACACTCCGGGTGAAATTTCTTTTTCAAGGGATATTCACGTGCTGCCTGAATTTATCACCTCATTGATGAAGAGCCGGGAAACGGCCAAAAAAGAGAAGGACCCCCATCTGTCCCAGGCCGTTAAAATTCTGATGAATTGTTTTTACGGGGTCATGGGAACCACCAAGAGCCGGTTTTATAATCCGGACTTATCCCGGTCCATTACCGGAACCGGAAGATGGCTGCTGAAAATCACACGGGAATTTCTGGAACAGGACGGGTACCAGGTCCTGTACGGTGATACAGATTCGGTTTTTGTGCAGCTGAAACCGTCCCAGTTTCAAACCGGAGAAGCCTCGGCCCGAAGGCTTGCCCGGCGGATCAATACCTTTATCACCCAAACCCTGGAGGAGAGGTTCCATCTGGAATCCCATCTGGAGATGGAATTTGAAAAGCTCTTTCTCCGTTTTTTTCTTCCCGCCCTGCGAGGCGGAAAAGACGGTTTGAAAACCGGAGACAGTGCAAAAAAACGATACGCAGGCCTTGTAAAGAAGGGTGATACCCAGGAACTGGTTTTTACGGGCCTGGAATTTGTCCGTTCCGACTGGACCCGGTTTGCCCGGCAGTTCCAATATGATCTCTTTTACCGGATTTTCCATGATCAGGATGTGGTTGAATGGATTCGCCGAAAAATAATGGATCTGAAGAATCGCCGCCATGATCCGGATCTGGTGTATAAAAAACGGCTGACCAAACCGTCTGAAGACTATGTCAAGATCGTTCCCCCCCATGTGAAAGCCGCCCGTCTCCTTCCGGACAGGGTCGGGAACCTCCGTGAAATTTCCTATGTCATGACCCTGAGGGGACCGGTTCCTGTCGCTCTTCCCCATGATGACCTGGATTACAACCACTATATTGAAAAACAGCTCAAGCCCGTCGCAGACGCCGTTCTCCGTTTTTTTAACCTAAGTGTCGCCGAGATCATGGGCGGTAAACAACTGACGCTGTTTTAAAAAAAACTGATTATTTTGGCGGCGCCCGGGGCGGTCTTACCGGTTATCCTTTAGAATAAGGGATTGATTTCATCCTTTTCGTATTTCTGTCACTGTTTTGCCGCCTATGCCGTAATTATCGGTCTCCACCTCCTGAATTGAGATAACCATTGTTTTTTCTCCGCGCCCCATCACATCAACAAACACCTTTGTAAAACCTTTGATAAGTTCTGCTTTCTGCCCGGATGTGGCACCCCCTTCTTCTCTTGTCATCGTAAGGTTAAGTATCGGCATTCTTCTCTCCTTTTTTTATGATTAATATGATAATACCGCCGAGAGCTGTGCATGTTGCCGCTCCCAGAACAGGTATCCTGAAGCCGCCTGTTATGTCTGCGACATACCCTGCGATAAAAGGCCCCAGCATCTGCCCGATGCTGAACATAATGGTCAGCAGGGCGGTGGTGCTCCCTCCGGGGCTTATTTGCCTGCCGTATGCCAGTGTCAGAGAGACAACGCCCAGAAATGTCCCGCCGTATCCGAATGCACCGGCAAAATTAATCAGGGTGTTTGTTGTGAATGCAGGGGCAGCGATAGAAACGGTCTGTACTGCAAAGGCGGCCATTATGGCATTCAGGAGCCCTTTTCTTTTGGCATAAGCCGCCCATAGAGGCGTTATGGCTACTGCTCCCAGCCCTGTTATGACCCATGCGTAGCCCGAGAACATTACGGAATCTGTGCTGCGGAGTATGATTACAGAGAGAAAGGTTCCGGTTATGATGTATCCCAGTCCCTCTAAGAAGTATGAAACAGAGAGCAGATAGATTGTTTTGTTAATATTTTTTCCGTTTTCAGGCGGTTTTACAGCCGGGGTTGGGCCGGGTGTGCTGTACAGGGCGAATAAAGCGGGAAGTATGCTCAGAACGGCCAGCCAGAGCCATATCTGTGCAGAATTGAAAAAACCGGAAAGAAAGGGTATGGTGAGTCCGGAGAGCACCATGCCGCAGCCTATACCACTGTATATGATACCAAGATACTCTGTCTTCTCCTTTTTAACCAGATCATCCATAACAAACTCTGAAGAGAGTATAAATATCAGCGCGCTCGAAAAACCTGATAAAAATCTGAGCAGGTACCATAAAGGCTGGGAGTTCACAAACATGAGCCCTACAAAGACGAGGCTGGCAATTATGTACAGATTATATAAAAGGCGTGCTCTCTCCTTTTTCACAAACCGGGCATAGAGAGCTCCCAGCAGATAGCCGAGGTAATTTGAGGAGGCAAGGGCACCGGAAATTGTGTCTGAAAAAGTGTAGTCCTCCTGCATCAGCGGCAGAAGAGGGGTAAAGGAAAATCTCGCCACACCCATGGCTAAAAACATCGCTGATGCGCCCCCTAAAAGGGGAAATAATAATTTCATATTGATATTATAGGTGGAAGATATATTAATACAAATGAAAATAACTGATAGCAACCATCAGTATAAGTGATAACAGGAGGGGGGATATGGATTCTGCTCTGCTCAAGGTTTTTGTGACTGTAGCGGATGAGGGAAGTCTTTCAGGAGCGGCAAAGGTTCTGAACTGTGTTCAGTCTAATGTGACAGCCAGGCTGAAACAGCTGGAGGACTATCTGGGTCACAGGCTGTTTTACAGAAAACCGAGGGGGGTAATTCTGACGGAAGCCGGCGAGGTTCTTCTGGGTCATGCCAGAGATATCGTGGAAAGGATCAGTAAAACCGAACTGGTAATGAGAAATCTGGGAGAGACGGCAGGACGCCTCCGTATAGGCTCTACAGAATCCAATGCCGCAGTCAGGCTTACTCCCCTCCTGATTGATCTGCATAAAAAATATCCAAAAGTAGATTTTCAGCTTTTTACAGGGACAACCCAGCTAATTGTAGAGCAACTGATCGGCTACAAGCTTGATATCGCTTTTGTCAGCGGTGTTCCGAAACACCCGGATTTAAAAGTTTTAAAAGCGTTTGAAGAGAAAATGGCCCTGGTGGAGCCAAAAGCAGGAGCGGTTCCCGATGTTGTCATCACTTTTAAAAAAGGCTGTACTTATAAGGCTGTGCTCGATGAGCTCATGAGGGAGAGGGGGATTTATGATTACAGAGTGATGGAGTTCGGCAGTCTGGATACTATACTGGGGTGCGTTGCTGCGGGCATGGGCAGAACGCTTCTGCCTCTTTCCGTAATCAATCAGTTAGCTGATAAAAATTGGGTTGATATCGTAAACCTGCCGCCTGATAAAGCAGACATCCCCACCTGTCTGATATGCAGAAGAGATGCGATGCCTTCGATAAAACTCGATATGTTCGAACTTGAAGGTGCTTAAATCCCGGAACACGGGCAGATCCGGAAACTCGTCTCTTATATCGGGCTCAGCCCATCCCAAGTTACCCGCAATAGCCTGCATGCAGACCCCAAAACCGGGTTTCTTGAAAAACGGATTGAAACCGGTTTTTACCCCTCGGACCGGGTCAATCCTCAAGGGTTAAAAGATTTTATTTAAGAGGCAGGCAAAAATGATGACTCGAAATTTTCATTCTTTTCCCCAGATAAAACCGATGGGCGTCAAATCTTTGTACGCCTGAATCTAAACCTATTTCATTGCAATTCTTTGATTTTGCATAATCGACAATCCAATTGAACAGCCTGCCGCCATATCCTTTTGATCTTAAGTTTCCGTCTGTCACAAAATCGTCTACATAAAGATATTTTCCATCACAAAGAGACTCGGATATTCTGACTCCTGAAACGGCCACCACACGGTTTTCATCCACCAAACGGATCAGTGTATAGTTGAATGCCTTTTGTTGCCGTTTTACCCTGGAAAGAAACTCCGTTTTTGTTAAATTTGTCCGCAATTGTTTCATTACAGGGTAGCACTGGGATATTTGCTCATCACTTTCACAGATTTCAATCTCAATCTCAATATTCATGCCGTTTTTCCTATTTCTAGCGGAGATTATGATAAAAGACTTTTACAATATCATACCTCTTAAATTGACGAAATGATCAAAATAAACCCTGATCCACCATACGGTCCCGCCTGCTGCGTTGTCTGCGGTCGTTCCTCCCTGCGGAATATGGCTGATACGCCCTCAGTCGTCACGCCTT
>JANQML010000090.1 GCA_028280105.1 Desulfobacula sp.
AACCATGGACCCTTGGCTATCCACACCCTGGCTTTTCAAGAACGTATTGGCCATGGCACCGCCGATAATCAGGCAATCCACAAAATTCAGCATATTTTCAAGGGCCTCAAGCTTACCGGATACTTTTGCACCACCGATCACGGCTGTCAAAGGCCGTTTTGGATTTTCTACGGAATCCAAATAGGACCGGACCTCTTTTTCAAGTAAAAAACCGGCTGCTTTTTCCCTGACAAACCTGGGAACTCCGGTCACGGATGCCTGGTCCCGGTGAGAGACGGCAAAGGCATTGTTCACGTAAATATCGCACAGACCGGCCAGTTGTTCTGAAAACCAATCTTCGTTTTTCTTTTCAGCCGGATAGAATCGTAAGTTTTCCAGCAGAAGAATTTGACCATCCGCCAGTTTATCCACCCTGGCACGAACCGTATCCCCCACACAGTCTTTTACAAATTCAACCGGTTGATTCAACAGTTCGGCCAACCGGTCTCCCACCTTTTCCAGGCTGAATCTGGCATCGGGCTTACCATCCGGCCGCCCCATATGGGATGCGATAATAATTTTGGCTTTTTTTTCCACCAGATACCGGATGAGATCCAGGGTTGCCTTTATCCTGTTATCATCGGTGATATTCAGCTGTTCATCCGTGGGAACATTGTAATCAACCCGGAGAAAGACTTTTCTGCCCTCAACGTCGATATCTTTAATAGATTTCATTATCTTCTATTCCTTTTTGTTTTCCGATGGATCTGTTTTTTCCTTGACCAGCGCTCAAAAAAATTGATGGCCCCTGTTTTTGTGCCTCTCTCTATAATCTCTTCTTCCACTCGGGTCGCCTGATCCGATCCCATGGCCTGCTTTAAACACGGTGTTTTTAACCCGCATCGATCCATACATTTTTCAGGGGTTTCACGTAACCCGGTTCCGGTCATGGGAAAGACCTGATCAAGATGGCCGAAACAATCGGGTTTATCCGTCGGAAGACCGGTGGGTTCGTTCATCGTTTTATCCCTGGTTTTATCTGTGTCATCCATCATGCCAGCCGATCAAATTCCCGATTAAATTCAGAGATTAATCCATGCGCGGAAAAACTGTACGAGGCATGCTGCCCGACAATCAGATGTTCATGAACCAGAATGCCCACACACTTTAATGCAAAGCACAACCGTTTGGTGATCCGGATATCGCTCACCGAGGGATCAATCTCTCCTGACGGATGATTATGGGCAAAAATAACAGCTGCCGCATTGTGCCGAAGTGCGCTGATCACCACCTCCCTCGGATAGACGGAACTGGTTGTTAACGTTCCTTTAAACAATATCTCGGATGTCAACACTCTGTTTTTAGCGTCGAGAAAAACGGCCAGAAAGACTTCCCTGTTTTTAAATCCGATTGCATGATTTAAATATTCGATCAGATCGGACTGATTTTCAACCACATTTTTTTCAATGATCCGGTGTTGCAGGTACCGGTCACTGGCCTGCTTGATTAAACGGATTCCCAGGCAATTGGCCGGTCCCACACCGTCTATCTCACAAAGGGATTGGGGAGGGGCTTCCAGAACCCCCTGAAACGTCTTAAACCGTTTTAACAGTTGCTTGGCACTTTGCTTGCAATCTTTTCGGGGGGTATTTAAAGACAACAGTAACTCAATGACTTCATAATCATGAAATCCACCCAATCCGTCCTTGAGAAACCGCTCTTTCAGTCTTTTGCGGTGTCCCTCTCCGTTATGATTCACCCCGTTCCGACGTGTCAACACCATCCTCATTTTCTGATAAATCAGCCGTATCCGCTTCGTCCTCTTCATCGGGAAGACGTGCAATGCCGATGAGCTGTTCCGATTGAGACAGGTTGATCAGCCTGACCCCCTGGGTATTCCGACTGATCACATTGATACCGTCAATGGACGTACGGATCAACTTGCCTTTATCGGTCACCATCATCAGTTCATCCTTACCGTCCACCAGCAGCAATGAGACCATTTTCCCGTTTCGGGCAGAGGTCTTTATTGAGAAAACCCCTTTTCCGCCCCGGGTTTGGGTTCGATATTCTTCAACCAGGGTTCTTTTCCCAAAACCGTTTTCCGTGACGGTGAGCAATGTGGACTGCTCTCCAAGCACTTCCATCCCGACCACTTTGGCTGTTTTATCGATTCTCATGCCGCGAACCCCCATGGACCCCCTTGCCGTTGCCCTGACATCTCCTTCATGGAACCGGATGACCTTTCCCCCTTCGGACCCGAGAAAGACATCCATATCGCCATCGGTAATTCTTGCGGCAATGAGTTCATCTCCATCTGCCAGTTTGACACCGATGAGTCCCCCGGAACGGGGTCTGGAATATGCCATCAGATCCGTCTTTTTTACACGCCCCTTTTTGGTGGCCATGATCACATACCTGTCATCCACAAACTCATCCACGGTCAATACGGTGGCCAGCTTTTCACCTTCATCAAAATTCAACAGATTGACAATGGCTTTTCCCAGGCTTGACCGGCCGGCCATGGGCAGTTCATAGACTTTAGATTGGTATACTTTTCCAAAATTGGTGATAAAGAGAAAAGTGGCATGGGTGGAAGCCACAAAAAGATGTTCCACAAAATCGTCTGATTTGGTTCCCATGGCGGTCTTGCCTTTTCCGCCGCGGTTCTGGCTGGCGTAAAGCGTGATCGGATTCCGTTTGATATACCCACTGCGGGTAACGGTTACCACCATATCCTCCTCAGCAATCAGATCTTCTATACTGATGGCCGCCGTGCTTTCGACTATCCGGGTCCGCCGGTCATCCCCGAATTCGTCATCCAGTTCGACCAGTTCCTCTTTGATCAGGCCTCTGACGACCCGATCACTTGAAAGGATCTCGTTATACCAGGCAATATCCTTTAACAGGGCATCATATTCCGTTATAATTTTTTCCCTCTCAAGACCGGTGAGACGCTGGAGCCTCATGTCGAGAATCGCCTGTGCCTGGATCATTGACAGATCAAATTTTGAAACCAGACCCGCTTTGGCCTCATCCGGAGATTTAGACGCCCGGATCAGGGCCACGACTTCGTCCAAATGATCCAGGGCAATCTTCAGCCCTTCCAGGATATGGGCCCGTTCTTCGGCTTTTCTCAGATCATACCGGGTACGGCGGATAATCACATTCCTGCGGTGATCGATAAAATGGTTTAAGATCTCCTTCAGTGTCAGAAGCTGGGGCCGGTTATTGACCACGGCCAGGAAAATGATCCCAAAGCTTGTCTGCATATTGGTATGCTTATACAGCTGATTGATCACAATTTCGGCGACCTGATCTCTTTTTACCCCAACGGCGATCCGCATGCCGTCCCGGTCTGATTCATCCCGGACAAAAGAGGCGCCGGTAATGATCTTATCCCTGACCAGTTCGGCTATTTTTTCAACGACTTTTGCCTTATTTACCTGGTAGGGCAGCTCGGTGACAACAATGGTCTCCTGGCCGGTCTTTTTGTTTTCCTCCACTTCAATTTTCGCCCTAAGCGTTATGATGCCCCGCCCGGAGCTGTAGGCTTCGTAAATCCCTTTTTTACCGTAAATATGTCCGTAGGTCGGAAAATCAGGGCCCGGGATATGTTCCATCAACTCGGAGGTACCCATCTCCGGCCTGTCTATGAGTTCTTTTAATGCGGCAACCACCTCCCGGATGTTATGGGGCGGAATATTGGTTGTCATTCCCACGGCAATACCGGATGATCCGTTTACGAGCAGTGCGGGAAATTTTGTGGGCAGGACAGAGGGTTCTAAAAGCGTCTCGTCATAGTTGGGTATGAAATCCACCGTTTCCTTGTCAAGGTCCGCAAGCATCTGGTGCGCAATTTTACGCATCCGAATTTCCGTATACCGCATCGCTGCCGGAGAATCACCGTCCACAGAGCCGAAGTTTCCCTGTCCGTCCACCAGCATATACCGCAATGAGAAATCCTGGGCCATCCGGACAATGGTATCATATATTGCCGCATCACCATGGGGATGATATTTACCCATGACGTCACCGACGATACGAGCCGATTTTTTATAGGGTTTGTTATAGTCGTTCCGCACCTGTTGCATGGCGTACAGGGAGCGCCGGTGAACCGGCTTTAATCCGTCCCTGACATCGGGCAGGGCCCGGCCGATAATAACACTCATTGCATACTCGAGATAAGACTGTCTCATCTCTTTCTCGATACTGGTCACATTAAGCTCGTTGTCGATGATCAATGTTACAACTCCAAAATTATTTGTCTTTTGAAACCTTCTGAGGTTCAACCATAAATTGAAAACTAGAAAAATATATATCTGCCAGGGTTAAAAACAGGGTGGCAATCAACGGCCCGTAGATAATTCCCAGCAGCCCAAACGCCTTCAAACCGCCCAGGATAGAAAAAAATACCACGAGCGGATGCATGCGGACTCTGTCTCCCACGATTTTGGGTTTGAACAGATACTCCACCCCCCAGGAGATGAGCACGTAAAATACAAGCACAAAAATACCGGCTTCTATACGTGCATTAAGAAGCAGTATAATGCTAGTCGGAATCATGACAACACCGATACCGACAATGGGTAAAAATGCCAGAAACCCCATTATGACCCCCCATAAAAACGGGGAGTTAAAACCCAAAAAGAAAAAGAGTATTCCCCCGGCCGTGCCCTGTATCAGTCCGCCGAGTCCGTTTCCGATAAGGACGGCACCGGACATATCCATAAATTGTTTGAACAATTTTTCATCGTGTTCATCCGGTAACGGAGAAAGGTCATAAATATAGCGAATAAGCTTTTCTCCGTCAATATACATGTAAAAGACCACGATCATCATTAATGTAAAATAAAGGACCAGAGCAAATATATTGGAAGTAACGGCCCGGGCCTGCTCAAACAGAGAGAACCCCACGACCTTGCCCATCTCTGATATCGGACTGATCAGCACATCCCATGTGACCGGTTTTTGAATACCTGCCCGTGCCAGAAGCTCATTGAGCCGTTCAAGGACCTGTGTGGTCTCCAACAGATTTTTCAGCTGGTCTGAAAAAACCGCATCCTTTGCCATATCATAGAGGTTGAACGCCTCTTTTGAGAGAATACCCACAAAGAAGACAACCGGGATAAAAATCACAAAAAAAATAAGAATACAGGTCAAAGTTGATGCAGCTACAGGCGATATTCTTTTTAACAAGAATTTAAATACCGGCCTGAAGATACCGGTGAAGACAATACCGAAAAGAATAATGGCAAAGAAGGGCGCAATCAGCTTGCCTGCCAAAAAAATGGCCAGACAGAACAAGGCGATAAAAAATATAAAAACAGCTTTATGGGAAATATGCTGATCCAAAATCCATCCGTTTGCTCAGGGGCGGAAAAAAAAGGAGGTTAACCGTATAAAGCCGTAATATGCAAACATGCACACACGGCTTTACACACATTCCAAACAACCCGATAACTTAGTTTCTGATCAAACCCAATACGGCTAAAACCAGAAGCGCTTCAAAGATGACCACCTGGACAAAACTGCCGAAAAAATGATAGACAATGCCACCACCTACAATTGCCGGTACGGCCGTATAGATCAAAATACCGATTTTTCTTGGAATATCCATAATAAAAACAATCCTTTACATCGTCAGATCAATGTCGATTCAATCTCAATAAAACCTTGCAGATTCTTACCATTTTAACGGCTCCAAGTAAAGGGAAAAACACGGGCTGAAAAGACGGCTTTCCCTTCTGATTTTACCTGTTTAAATTGATACTGCCGCCACTTTTTTAAGAGAGCTGAAGATAACAACCGGTTTCCCCAAATCCACCATCAAATTGTCGTATATATGTTTTGAGTCATGGATTTCGTACCATCCCTGGCCATCGGCAAGGTGCCGGATGCAAGGCGGCAAGGAGTGACGAGTGAGGTATATAATTCATACGCCGCAGGGAGGAACGACCGCAGGCAACACAGCAGGCGGTGCCGTATGGTGGATCAGGGTTTTAATTTGATATTTACTATATCGGCCGGTCCTGATAAAAAAGGAGGACCATGTGTTTAGTCCTTTTTGCCCATGCCGTATGCAGCCAATACCCGCTGATCCTTGCTGCCAACCGGGATGAATTTCACAACCGCCCCACAGCTCCCATGGATTTTTGGCCAGGGACCCCCGCCATCCTTGCCGGCCGGGACCTTGAACAGGGCGGGACCTGGTTTGGATTAAATAAAAACGGCCGGTTTGCAGCCTTGACCAATTTCCGGGATCCGTTTTCAACCCAACCCGATGCACCGTCCCGAGGTGAGATCATTGTTGATTTTCTCAACTCAGAACAGCCGTGCCAGACCTATTTTAACCGGAATTTAAACAAAATGATGCAATACAACGGGTTCAACCTCTTGTTCGGTGACGCTACGGGCCTGTTCTGGTTCTCGAACATCAAAAAGAAAACAGGCCGGATCCGGCCGGGGGTCCATGGACTGAGCAACAAAGATCTGAACACCCCCTGGCCCAAGGTCTTCAAAGGAAAAAACAGGCTTAAGCAAGTGATTGATGATTCGGTGACCACGGCGGCCCTGTTCAACCTGCTCTCTGATCCGGTACCGGCAAAAGACGACGATCTGCCGGATACCGGTGTCGGCCTTCAATGGGAGCGGCTGCTCTCAGCCATTTTTATTCAGAATCATATCTATGGGACCCGGTCCTCTACACTTCTGTTGCGTGACCGGTCCGGTGGAACAAAAGTAATTGAACGAACATATGATCAGCCTGAAAAGGCCGATCTCTTTACGGACCGTGAATTTGACATCCCGGGTTAATGCGCACTGGAAAGGGTCTCAAGCGCTCTAATCCCCAAATATGGCGGGTTCCCGATCTTGACACGCTTGCCTAAATATCTTATCCTAAAAGAAAAAATGCTTGCCTTTTACCATAACTCTGCCTGCCGCCATTCCACTCTATGTGCAGGCTTTTATTCAGAAAAGAGTCCCTGTTATGAAGCGATGTAACACATGCGACCGGATCTTCTCTGAAAAAATCATCACCTGTCCTGCCTGCGGGGCTCATCTGGTGGAAGGACTCCGGTATATTGATGAGTATCGCATTCAGACCATTATCCATGAGGGGCGTTCGTCTATTGTCTGTAAAGCAAGAAAAGACGATTCCCCGGATTCGGTCTCCATTCGTCTGTTCACAAAAAAATCCGGTGTAGACCAGTCGGTTGCCCAGCGGCTTGAAACGGAATTGATTGAATTAAAAAAGCTGCCCAAAGACCATTTTGTCCAACACCATGCCCTGCGGCAAAGCCGGGACGGAGACTGGTACCGGGTCAGTGAATGGGTGAATGCCATGGACTGGGGCAGTATCTTTATGTCCGGCATGCTCAATGACCAGCGGTCCCTGGTCACCTTATTTCACAATATCGCATCTGTGCTTGATTTGTTGAACAAACAGGGTCATTTTATGCCCTACCTGATTCTGGATGATATTCTGATCCCCAAAAAAAACGCCGATCGATTTCCAGTAAAAATCAATTTCAAACTGTCAGGATTTCTGAATGCAAAGGCAACCCATCACGGCCCCATGCTGAAAAAATTACTGGACTGCCACCCGGATATCCGGAACGAACGGGCAATCAATTTTAAAAGCGGTATCTGGTCTCTGGGAAAAATTTTTGTTGAAATATTGAGTGCAGATCCGAATACCAGGGATTTCTCATCTTCGCTTGATGCCTGCAAAGGGCTGGACCCGGAACTGAAAACCCTGATCAAACTCATGCTCTCCGATGACCCGGGGCTGCGCCCCCAGACCATGAAAAGGGTGGTAACCGCATTGGCCGGCATCCTCAACCGGTTGAACACCCCTTGCCCGAAACCGGAACCACGTCCCAAAAAACCGATCTTACTAAGAGAACTGCTCTGGTTTAAACGGGTTGTGGTATTGCTGATATTCATCATTTGCGGAATTGTCGGATTCGGAACGGTGTCCTGGTTCCAAATCAGCTCGAATGACAGAAAACCGGACAGAACCATGAGTCAGTTTGTCGAATCCTATGCCGGTTCCGTGGCATTTCTTATGGTGGAGTACTGGTTGAATTCCGACGATAAAACCATTTACAGGAACAAAGTTGAAGGGACCGCATTTTTAGCCGATAAGAACGGTTACCTTTTAACCAACCGTCATGTGGCCTGCCCCTGGCTGGAAGACAATACGCTTTACCAGATCTACAGCCGATCGATTCGAACAGAAGAATCCGTGGAGTTCGGTTATAAATTGTACCTATGGTTTGAAGGGCAGAAAGCGTTTAAACGGCTTCCCGAACTGGGTGATTCGACTGAATTATCTGATGACTATCACCTGGACAGTGCCTACAGTTCCGGCGGCAGGGGCAACTTAAGAATTGTCGGCATCCCCCGTTCCCCGGTAAAAACCGGCGAGCTGTTTAAGAGCCCGTTTCAAAACGATTTTGCCGTATTGAAAATAGACGATCTCCCTGAGACGCGCCGCCCCCTTCCCCTTGGAAAAAATATCGATGTTACAGCGATTAAACGGCTGTCCTCTGTTGTCATCCTGGGTTTTCCTCTGGGGAACCGAACCCAGGCCGATTATATCAATACCAGTATTACCCGGGGGCATGTCCGCCGAAGCACCAAAGAGATCATTCAGGTAGACACATCCATCTATTCGGGAAACAGCGGGGGGCCCGCCATTGATGAACAGGGCCGGGTAATCGGTATTGCATCGGGTGTAATAACCGATTCCACCAGCGGCTATCTTAAAATCACCCGGCCATTGTCTGATTTCGGACTGATCCTGCCCATTGAAAGACCTGCCGCTCTGATCGAATCCATCAAAAAAGGGCATCCGCATTGGAACGGGGTGATCGATTTATCCCTGCGCTCCAAACTCAAAGAGATCACCGATCTGGCCGTTGATAACCGGTTTAAAGAGGCGGCTCAGCTCAGTGAAAAAATGCTTAAAGAGAGTAACGATCCGGTTCTTATCAATGTTTCCGGATTATTATATTTTTGCACGGGCGACCTGAAAAAGGCCAAAACAGTTTTTAGACAGCTTTCCATGATCGAACCGGAAAACACCACTGCACGGCTTTTACTGTATATCATCGACTGGATTCAAAATGCCGAATCCAGCCGTTCTTTTACAGATCCGCTATTTTCAATGGGCTGGCATGAAGAAGACGAATTTATCGGCTATCTGGCCACTGTTTTAAGGAATCAAAAAAGACTCTCCTCCGATGGCATCGATTATGAAAACCGGTCTGAGATGAGCTGGCGTTCATTTATCGAAGGATTGGTTGCCGAAAAAAATAATGAAATGGACCAGGCCGAAAAAATGTTTGAACTATCTATATTGAATGCCGGAATCAATGACTGGGTCTATTTCCTCTCTTTCTCAAGACTGAATCAGATCCGAACGGGCCAGATCCGCTTTATAGATAATAAACAAGCCCATACCGGACAGATAGAGGCGTTTCACAAAAGAGCGAAACAATACCGGGTTACGGCACAGGCCCATTCGGCAAGGATGGCACGCCTGATTCGGAAATTCAGGTCCGACTCAGTTGATCTGAACGAGAAACAAAGTATTGGAAAAGAGCTGCGAAAGCTTGCTCCGGAAAACAGGAGCATCCTTGGAGAGATCGCCTTTTTTCATGCGACAAACGGCAATTGGCAAGAAGCCATTGATTCCATTGATCTTTTTTTTTCACACCCCGTCCGTCAGACCGGATTAAGTCTCAGCCTGGGGCTTCTCAAAGGACAGCTTTTGGATATCCTGTCCAGGGAGAAAGAATCACAGACCTATATGACCCAGTGGCTGGCAACCATCCGGGACCCCTGGTATCGGACCATTACCGAACAGCTTCTTGATACACCGGATGAAAACGCACTGATTGAACTTGCCGGAAACAGACCGGAAAAATTAATTACCCTGCACACGGCGCTGGGGCTGCGGGCTGAAAAAAACAACAGACCTGAAAAGGCAACCCATCACTACAAAGAGGCGCTAAGTTCCTACCTGAATGACTGGAATCAGTACGATCTGGCACGTGGGCGGATCATTGCCATTCGAAAAGAAAAAAAATAGATCACCTGTTTTTTTGTCCTGCCTCTTTTTTAATCCGGTACCAGGCATCCAGCCGCTGCTGAATCATCTTTTCGTATCCCCGGCCCGTTGGATGGTAATACCGGTCTGCTTCCAGATTATCAGGAAGATAGGACTGGGGTGTGTAAGCGTTTTCATGATCGTGCGCGTATCGATATCCCTTACCGTAACCAAACGATGCCATCAATTTTGTGTGCGCATTCCGGATATGAAGCGGAACCGGTTGGTATCCGGTTTCCCTGACCCGCTTTTTAACCGCCTTATGGGCCATGTAAACCGCATTGCTTTTGGGAGCGGTTGCCAGATAGATTGCGGCCTGAAACAGGGCGTCGTCTCCTTCCGGGTGTCCCAGGATGCGGAAAGATTCACCGGCATTGAGTGCCATGGTCAAGGCCCCGGGGTCGGCCAACCCAATATCTTCGGTGGCAAACCGGATCATCCGTCTCAGAATGTAGTATGGGTCATCTCCTGCGGCCATCATCCGTTCCAGCCAGTAGACAGCGGCATCCGGATCAGACCCTCTCATGGATTTAATAAAGGCGGAGATCAGGTTATAGTGCTCTTCCCCGGCCTTGTCGTAAAGCAAGGCCTTTTTTTCAATGGCGGTTTCGATATCCCCGATGGTAATCACGTCCTGGTGCTTAAAATGCAAAACCGCTGTCTCCAGATTGGTCAAGGCAATCCTGGCATCCCCGTCTGAAACATCGGCAATATGATTTAATGCCTCCTCGGAAATCGTGTTCTCATTTCGGGATAATCCCTTTCGGGTATGGATCAGCGCATTTTTCAGAATGAAGACCATGCCCTGCCGGGACAGCGGTTTTAACGCAAAAACCCGGCAACGGGAGACCAGTGCGGGAATCACTTCAAAGGACGGATTTTCAGTGGTTGCTCCCACCAGAGTGATCAAGCCGTTCTCCACATGATGAAGAAATGCATCCTGCTGAGCTTTGTTAAACCGATGGATTTCATCCACAAAAAGAATCGTCCTCCGTTTATACAAAGTCTGCCGCTCTTTGGCCTGATCGATAATGGCCCGGATCTCTTTTACCCCGGACAGAACCGCTGAGATCTCAACAAATGCGGACCGTGTGGCATTGGCAATCACGCCTGCCAGTGTCGTCTTCCCACACCCCGGCGGCCCCCAGAGGATAATGGAAAAAATCCGGTCATTCTCAATGGCTTCCCTGAGTAAACTCCCCTTGGCGATCAGGTGCTCCTGGCCCACGACGTCATCCAGGCAGCCCGGCCGCATCCGGTCGGCCAGCGGCCGGTTCGGCAACGCATTCTTATCGGTTTGGGATTCAAAGAGTTCCATATCGTTTTTTGATCAACTAAAGAGAAGGATGAATCAATCCGTAATCTTCGGAATCGATATCAGCTGCCTTTGGCATCCCGTTCTCTTTTTTTCCGACTCTGCTCTTTTCTCTGTTTCTGTTTTTTGGTCAATTGCCGTCTCTTTTTCTGAAAAATGCGCTCACTCTCTTTGGTCTTTGAGGAGAAATCGATCTTGCCGGTCTTTTCCCTGAAAAAAAGCTTAATCGGTGTTTTGCTTAGTGGAATCATCTGACGCAGCTGATTGATCAGATACCGTTTGTATGAAAAATGGACCCCATTGGGAAAGTTGACAAAACAGACAAAAGACGGGGGCTTTGCCCCGACCTGTGCAGCGTAGAAAAACTTGATCCGCCGGCCTTTATAAAGAGAGGGCTCTTCTCTGAACACGGCATCTTCAATGATCCGGTTCAATACGCCGGTGCTGATTCGATGGCAGTACTCCTTATAAATTTTTACCACCTCATCCAGAATCCGGTGACAGCGCTGGCCGGTTTTGGCGGAAATGGTAATGGCAGGGGCATGGGAAAGAAATTTGGCTTTATACCGGAGGTCTTCCATATATTTTTTAACACTCTTCCGGTCCCCCTCCAAAAGATCCCACTTATTGATCAAGAACAGGGCGCCGCATCCCCTGTCTTGTGCATATCCGGCCACGGTGATATCCTGATCGGTAATCCCTTCATCCGCATCAATGAGAATCAAGGCCACATCACAATCATCCAGGCTTTTCAATGCTTTTAATATGGAAAACTTCTCAAGCTTTTCCGATACCTTTCCCTTCCGCCGGATGCCGGCCGTGTCCACAAGAACAAACTGCCGCCCCTTATGTGTTACGGATAATTCAATGGCATCCCGGGTGGTTCCGGCCCGTTCATTGACCACGACCCGTTTCTCACCGAACAGTTTATTGGCAAGGGAGGATTTGCCCACATTGGGCCGGCCGACAATGGCAATCCGGATGGGCGGTTCCTTGGAATCATCCAGCGGTTCATATTCGGGGAAACTGTCTACCAGATCGTCCAGAAAGTCCCCGACACCTACCCCGTGTTCGGCAGATACCGTATAAAAAGAGTCGATGCCCAGGGAATAGAACTCTGACAGTTCATTATGCTGGCGGACGTTTTCAACCTTGTTGACCAGGTAAAAGATCTTTTTGTTCATCCGGCGTAAGAAATCAGCCAGTTCCCGGTCATAGGGGGAGAGCCCGGCCCTGCCGTCCATTATAAAAATCAATACATCTGCCTGATCGGCCGCAGCGGTCAGCTGGTCCCTGATCTGAGCGGCAAAATAGTCATCATCCGTACTCAGAAATCCGCCCGTATCAACGACGGTGAAACCAACGTCGTTCCAGCTGGCATCGGCATAATGACGGTCCCTTGTCACACCTGGAAAATCATCCACAAGTGCCTGCCGGGAACGGACAATCCTGTTAAACAATGTGGACTTTCCCACATTGGGCCGGCCGAGCAGTGCGACAACCGGTTTCATAAATCTCCCTCCAAACAAGTCGATATGCGGCCCGTAACCGGGGCGGAATCGGCATGAAAACGTTGAAATACAAAACGGTTTTCATATTTGATTGTGATCATATTCAAAACAAAAAAATTATAGCTTATATTTTATTTTTTTCCATTTTTTAAATCTGCAGATACCTGCCATATTCCTGATAACGATTACAAATTGAATATAGACGGCTTGCCTTACCGGGTCCACGAGAATAAGACGGAACCGATCGTCAGAAATACCAGGGTCATGATCATCAGCACGGTTAATTCAAAAGAGACCTGAGCCAGACCGGCGCCGTCATTGATCACCTTCCGGGCTGCGGATAAAAAATGGGTCAGCGGCAAGGCATTGGCAACGGATTTGACCCAGGCAGAGGAGCCTTCAATGGAAAACCAGACTTCGGATAAAAACATCATGGGCCAGCAGATAAAGTTGATAAATCCGTTGGTCAGCTCTTCATTGGTTCCCCGGCAGGCCAAAATCAGCCCCAGAGAGGTGAGGCAGATGCAGCCGGCCAAAAAGACCACAAAGATATCAAAATAAGAGCCGTACATCTGGAATGAGAAAATCAGGTCACATCCGAACCAGACCAGAATAAGT
>JANQML010000233.1 GCA_028280105.1 Desulfobacula sp.
CTTGATCCGGTCCCGGGGAAGCCCGGCACTGATACTGTCGGCAACCGTATCCGCAGCTGCCGGCGGCTTGGTCAGAACATCCTCATTGTTTTTCCATGCCTGGTAGAGATATGAACTGCCCTTGGCCTGGATGCCGTAGAGTCTCGGGATCCGGTCGATCCACCCCAATGCAAACAGGTCTTTTAGGCCTTTGTGGATACCGCCGATTATACACCCGTCCCCGACACTGACAAAAACGGCATCCGGCACCTGCCAGCCCAGCTGCTCGCACACCTCAAAAGAGCAGGTTTTCTTTCCTTCGGACATAAAGGGGTTGTAGCCGGTGTTCCGGTTGTACCAGCCATACTCATCTGCCGCGGCCAGACAGAGTTCAAAGGCATCGTCATAGGACCCCTGAACCAGCATGACCTTTGACCCGAACACAAGCAACTGTGCGATTTTTGCCTGGGGCGCACTGGCCGGAACAAAGATGATGTTTTCCCGGTTTACGGCTGCGCACAGTCCGCTGAGGGCGGCGGCGGCATTTCCGGTGCTGGCCGTGGTGACGATTTTTGCCTTTTTCTCTCCGGCCTTTACAACGGCAACGGCACTGGCCCTGTCTTTAAAAGAGGCCGTGGGCAGCCGGCCGTCATCTTTTAAATAGAATTGGGCAATCCCGAGCTCTTCGGCCAGCGACGGCAAGGTCAGCAACGGGGTGTTTCCCACGGGCAAATTGGGTACCGGCGACGTCTCTTCCACCGGTATCAGGGGGCGGTACCGCCAGATGGACATATCCCTGTTTTTTGCCAGCATTTCTTTTGAAAAATCGGCTCGAACGGCATCATAATCATATTGAATATCCAGAATCCCTTCATTTTCATGATCCGGACAGACATATTCGAATTGACCGGGTTTGTATGTTTTTCCGCAGATCAGGCATTGGGCATGGGTGACGTATTTCATATCGCCTCCGAATGAATTGTGGCTGTTAAAAAATGTAAAGAAGATATGGTACGTTTAAAGCAGGAAATGCTCAGGTCATGGAAAAGAAGATGAATTACCCGGGACAAGCCGTTTGATATAGTCAACCCATTCATTCCACATCCTTATATTTATAGCGTCTAAAGCAATCTGTCATCCCTCATATTAGACGATTTCCCGGTGATGTCAATGAAAAATTAGGTTTATATTAAAATTTTTTATATCTTATTCAAAAAAATTGTAAAGCAAGTCAAGCAATTGTATTTTTAACAAAAAAATCTTTAAATTCTGTTAAAAATTATGGATAAAAGACAAAAAAAGCTTGATTTTTTGATCGGAATAGCGCACCGTGCCTGGGTCATCCGGAAATCGGTTAACGCAACAAATTCAAAGGAAGACCCAGTGAATCAGTTAATTGGAATCTGTTTAATCATTCTATCTGCCGTTTCCTTTGGCACCATGGCCATATTTGCCGTCTTTGCTTCTGCCACAGGGGTGACGGTTGAATCCATGCTCTTTTTAAGGTTTGGCATTGCAGCAGTGATGATGTTTCCCATCGCCCTCCTACAAAAGAGACGATTCCCAAACGGCCGTGACCTGCTTATCCTGATCGGCATGGGCGTCTTTGGGTATGCCGGCATGTCCTTTTGCTATTTTACGGCACTGACCATTATCCCGCCGTCATTGGTGGCCGCACTCCTTTATCTCTACCCGGTTTTTGTTGCCGTGCTGTCGGTTCTGTTTTTAAATGAAACATTTACCCGTAACAGATTAATGGCACTGGGTCTTGCCGTTTCAGGGGCCGTCCTGGTTATCGGGGTTGAATTCACCGGCCATATTCACGGCATTCTTCTGGGCATCACAGCCGCTGTGATTTATTCCGTATATACCATTGTCGGGGCAAGCGTTATGAAACGGAATGATGCATTCACATCGAGTTTTGTAATCATCACCTCTGCCGGAACCTTTTATCTGTTATACTCCCTGGGTTCAGGTTTTTTTATCCCCCCCACGCCGGGAACCTGGCTCAATATCATTGCCATTGCCGTCATCTCCACGGCAATTGCCATCTATGCCTATTTCCAGGGCATGAAATACACTGGTGCGGTAAATGCCGCCATGCTCTCCACCTTTGAACCGGTGACCACAATGGTTTTAACATCATGGATACTGGGTGTTCATATCAGCCCGTCCCAGATGGCCGGCGCCTCTCTTATCATACTGTCCGCCATCGTCGTCGTGATGCGGACCCGAAAAATATCCGCACCTGTTTAAAATAGATAGATGGGTTATGGTGGAGATCATGATTTCATCCGAAGTCGTAAGATTCCAATCAGCTTGAGTATGTATAATTTCTTCTATTAAATTTTTCGCATTGCACGGTGGATAGTGCTTTTAAATGTGTAGACTCGATTAATTTCCGTCCATATTTTGAATGTATTCGTAAATAAAACCATGCAAAAAAACCTCAACTGACGTTCCGCAATACTCAAATACAGAAATTGAAATTTTACGATCACCTGCTTTTTTTATGTTTACCCCTTTGGAATTTAAAAAAATATAAGGTCAAACCGCCTCTTTAAGAATTCTTTAAGTGGCTTAAATATCGGTCTGAATTGTTGCATCAAGTGGTGGGGGGCATTTTTATTCTTCATAATCACCCCAGTCAGGTTCGACCTCTCCAAATTCTACATAACCAATAGACCCAGACACAGTAATATCGCCTACATCCATATCTGCATAACCCTGTTTGAAGTCGCCATAAAGTTCGATAAGTATATCTGTCTTGTATTCCTCCTCTATAGAAAAATATTGACCGGACGTAAGGCCAACATATTCTTTATCGATTGAATCCCAAACTGAAAAATCAAATGAGGCTCCAATTTCACACTTTACATCCGCATCAACTATCAGAGTTATTCTATCAGAATCGATACCAACGACGGTAACCCCTACCTGACCATTTTCATTTGTATGAAAATCATGTGAAAGATAATCTATCTCAATGTCTTCATATTCATAATAAAATGATGAGTAGGCTTCGATATAAATGTCAAATACACTCTCCTCCAAACTATCCACGATTGCATCTTTTATTGATTCGTAAAGAAAGCTGTCCTCTTCTAAGAACCCTTTATTATGAAACACTTCAAGGATAGCATTGACTTGATTCTCAGGTTGAACCATCTCGATAGCTTCAGCTAAATCATTTTTTACCGTCAACCATTCAGATTCTTTAGCAAACCCCTCCCAACCTTTGTCATTACTTACAACAAGAACTTTTGTATCGTTGTAATCTGCCCAGCCCTCTAAACTTATTAACGCAACAGCATCGGGGAATTCGTTCTTTTTTTCTTTTTTCAATTCAAAAGGAGCTTGAGTGGAGAAGTATCTCTGCATCAATGTTTTGGTGTTTAAATGTTCCTCTGAATCTATTATCACAGCTTGAAACTCATCATAATATTGGTCTAACTTTTTCTCTGCAATTTCCTCGTCACTTCCATCTACTGTTAAAGCGATTTGGGCTAAGTTAATTTTATCTTGTGGGATTTTAAGTCTATAGCAAGCAGATCTGAGACCCTTTTTTATATGTTTCCTTGCTTCCGAAATTTCAGAAGCCAAATGTTTTTTGGCTTCATTATGAATCACGTCACTAAGCACTATTTTTATTGGACTGTTCGCAAACTGGGCAAGTTGTTTTAACAAACCTTCATCGAAATTATAACCTCTTCCTTTAAGTATATTGTTATCTATTGAAAATGCTCCATAGATTTGTGCTTTATCTTCAGACATGGACTGATTCCTTTAGAAATGGATTGATTTTTGTCAGTCTTAGTGAAAATTTATGACTTTTGTCAAGAGAGGAGTATATTCCGGGAACATCTATGATAAGTTTAGTCAAGGGAAAAATGGAGATTTCCCATCACTTTTTGAAGTAGTCTCCAAAAGCGTTATTTTGATAGCCGCTTTTCCCGAGA
>JANQML010000107.1 GCA_028280105.1 Desulfobacula sp.
ATCCGGCCCGGCCATTTGGATACGTCCATGGGAAACCCTGCAGAGAGCGACAGCACTTGAATGCCGTGCCGGTTTAACGACCGGGTTAATTTTTCCACAACAGATTTGGAACGTTCAAATCCCAGGACAAACTCATGATCGGAAACAGACCGCGACACACACCGGACATTTACCGGGTTGAGCTTGACAACAAACCCGACCACGGCCCGGGCATCGGGGAACAATGAGAGCATCCCCTCTCTTTCTCCTTCAAACACCGGGCTGGAAATCTCTGCAACACCGCAATCATCCGCGCCGGCATTTTGAGCCAGCGTTTTGAGCAGATCCGCATCAAACGAGGAGGATTGGGTTTTGGGTTTCCGTATGTCGGCGGTGGTGTTAAACCATTGAACGGTTGGGTGGGTTTTCATGGACATGTCCGGGTCTCCTATGGGTAATCGGTGTTTTCAAATTCGGGTCGCCATTTATAATCAAAGATGCTTTTTATAAAACTAGACCAGTCTATTATTAAAAGAATAAAATTTTTTAGGCATTCACCCCATCGTTTTTTTCCTTTTTGTATGCACCGTTGGGGGTCAGCATATTAAACACATATCTTTTGTGAAGCACCAACGGCTTGATGCTTTTGTTGATTTTCATTTTAATTAAAGCACCTTGCCAGGAGGTGACAATAAACTCGGCCATTTCTGCGGTATCCATATCAACGGTGAGTTCGCGGTCCGACCGGGCCTGATCCAAAAGTCCCTGGTAAATCTTCGCCACCTTTTCAACGGATTCGGATAGTTTTTTACCAAAGGCTTCGTTTAAATCACCCATCTCCTGGGACAAATTTCCAATGGGGCAACCGCATTGATAATCCATATTTTTGAACAAATCGATAAAATGGTCCAGGATCCCTTCTATTTTTCCAAGGGCGGATAAAGAATCGTCTTCCATCACCGGTTTGAGCATTTGTAAAATAAAATGATCAAAATAATCGATCACATGGAGCCCGAAATCTTCTTTGTTCTTAAAGTAAAAATAGAAGGACCCCTTTGGCACGCCCGCAGCAGACAGGACCTCCTGAATACCGGTATGGTGATATCCTTTATGGTGGATAATTCCTGCCCCGGTTTCGATTATTCTGTCTTTGGTATCCTGCTTCATGCTGCGTCAATCCCCTGTTAAGCGGATGATCATACGGAAGAAATCGTATTGTCCACCACCCGTACATGTTTCAATTCACCCGGATATCGATGAAATCAACATAATAAATAGACCGGTCGTCTACAGTTGTCAACATTTTTTATCTGTTTTTAAAAACCGTACCCTAAATTTATCAAACTAGTCTGGTTTTTGTTTTAATTTCAGGGCGGTTTCCGATTTTAAGGTATCCAGGACAAAAGAGGTTTTGATATTCTGGATCCCCGGGATTCCGGAAAGCTTGTCGTTTACAAATTCAGTGTAGCTGTACATATCTTTGATCGCCACCTTGAGCATGAAATCAATATCACCGGTCATCTGGTAGCACTCCAGGACTTCATCCAACTGCACCAGCAGGTCCTTAACCGTTTTTAAATTGGAGATCTGGTGGAGGCTGAGACTCACATTGATCATGGCCAATAGACCGAAACCGGATTTTTTTCGATCCAGGATGGCCACATATTTTTCGATCACACCGGACGATTCCAGCCGCTTCACTCTCTCGGACATGGCCGGGGGAGAAATCCCTATCTCACTTGCCAGTTTTGAATTTGTAATTCTCCCGTTATCCTGGAGAATATTTAATATTTTTATGTCCATTGCATCATATTTCATTGGCTGCTCCATTGTTTTCTGAATATTTTTAAGAATATGTACCAATAATGTTTTTTTATAAAGAAAAAAAATAAAAAAACTTAATTAAATTATCTTAATCAGATTTTCAAAATGTAAAATACACTTTTTAGGAGTTTTTATCATTTTAAATTTATTTTATTAATCAATTATTGACATAGATATTTTTTAATAATATGAAAAATCAAATATGCGGAATTAAAAAAGTGTGAGTGGTGGTCGTTCGAAATTATCAATCAGGAGAAAGATATGCTTGGTCTTGAAGGTATTGGCGTTCCAATGGGGTTTGTTCTTACCATAATGAGCACGATTTTATGTATTGTTTACGGGGTGAAAAACTGGAATAAGGGATATATCACAGAAGAAGAACTGATCCAGGAAAAAAAATGGAAAGAGGAAGAGAAGAAAGTTGAGGAAACACTATGAGCCTGCCCCTGCTGACCAGTGTGGTTCTCGTCTATCTCTGTGTCGTGGGGTATCTGACAGCCAAAGCGTATAAAAGTACGAGCGATGCCTCCGATTATATGGTTGCCGGACGAAAAATCCATCCCTTTGTCATGGCCATGTCCTATGGGGCCACATTTATCTCCACATCCGCCATCATCGGGTTCGGCGGAGCTGCCGCCGTCTTCGGAATGAGTCTGCTCTGGCTGACGTTTCTGACCATTTTTGTGGGGGTTTTTATTGCGTTTGTCTTTTTCGGCCGCCGCACCCGGATCATGGGACAGAATATGAACGCCCATACCTTCCCTGAATTTTTAGGCATCCGTTTCCAGTCCAGGGCCTTGCAGGGGGCGGCCGGGGCTCTCATCTTTCTGGCCATGCCGCTCTATGCCTCCGTTGTCCTGATGGGCGGGGCCAAATTCGTGGCCCAGATCCTGGCCGTGGATTATAATGTCGCTCTCTTCTTTTTAACCATTATCATTGCGATTTATGTGATCATGGGCGGATTGAAAGGGGTGATGTACACCGATGCCTTCCAGGGAACCATCATGTTCGGCGGCATGCTCATTCTCCTGGTTTTTACCTACCAGAAACTGGGGGGGGTGATCTCCGCCCATGAACAGTTGACAGCCATGAAAGAGATTGCCGTGAAGATATTCGGCGCCAAAGGCCATACCGGCTGGACATCTTTTCCCAGTTTTGGATCCGAATACTGGATTGTTGTGGTCACGACGATTATTTTGGGGGTCGGTGTGGGCGTGCTTGCCCAGCCCCAGCTTATTGTCCGGTTTATGACGGTCCGGAGCAACCGGGAGCTGAACCGGGCCGTGCTCATCGGAGGGGTCTTTATCATGGTGGCCGTGGGTGTGGCTTTTATCATCGGCGCACTTTCAAATGTCTTTTTCTACTCTTATGACGAGGCCACCAAGGGAAAGATCGCCTTGCTGGCAGCAGATAAAAATGTGGCCAATATTATTCCAATGTATATCAGCCATGCCATGCCCCAATGGTTTACGGCTATTTTTATGATTACGCTGTTGAGTGCGGCCATGTCTACCCTGAGTTCCCAGTTTCATGCCATGGGAACCTCACTGGGCCGGGATATATATGAAAAGGCACTGGGGTTGAAAGGTAATTCCGTTTTGATTACCAAGGTGGGAATCCTGTTTGCCATTGTGGTCAGTTATTTTCTGGCCTGGGGACTGCCCTATTTTTTTGAGGGAGGGACGGCCATTATCGCAAGGGGAACGGCGATTTTCTTCGGTATCTGTGCCGCTGCATTCCTCCCCATCTATTTTGGTGCCATTTATTTTAAAAAGATGTCTACAACAGGCGCCTATGCCGGTTTCATCACCGGGACCTGCGTAAGCCTGTTCTGGCTTTTTTTCATACATATCAAAGAGTCCAAACCCCTGATGGTGTGCCGGGCCCTTTTTGGTGTGGACTCCCTGGCCGAGGGGTCTGCGTGGGCGATTATCGATCCGCTGGTGATTGCGCTTCCTGCATCGGCGCTTGCCACACTGGCATTCGGTTTTGTGGGAAAAAAAGTGACCGACGCACATATCGGCAGTTGTTTTAAAAATATCGGCACGCGTTAATCGCTTGCTTAACCCCGGCGACGGGGTTTTGATCTTAATTTTAAATGTCCCGGGGCCATGTCATTGGGTCCCGGGATATTTTTATCCGGGGTTAAAACCAAAATGCAATCTTCCCCTGCGTCTTCCTTAACCGCTCCTTAACAGAGATTTTTTCTCCCTTTTTGTATGTCTGCAAATGCAGGGACAACCGGCTTTTCCCAAATCCACTATCAAATTTTTGTTTAGTGGTCTACTTGACATGGGTTGTGTCCCTCCCTGGCCGCCAGCAAGGTGCCGGATGCAAGGCGACAAGGCGTGACGACTGAGGGCGTATCAGTCATACTCCGCAGGGAGGAACGACCGCAGGCAACGCAGCAGGCGGTGCTTTGATGGTGGATCAGGGCTTTTTTTACGCGGTTGA
>JANQML010000160.1 GCA_028280105.1 Desulfobacula sp.
TTCTTGAAAAGCCAGGGTGTGGATACCCAAGGGTCCATGGTTGAAACGGATTTGATTCAAACGGCAGCCGGTATCGTTCAGACGGCATCTGAAAAGGGGATCGATCTGTTGCTTCCCCAAGATCTGGTCTGCGCCGATGCTTTCAAACCGGATGCCCGAACACGTATGGTTTCCGTTAACGACATTCCCGGACAATGGATGGCCCTTGATATTGGTGAGAAAACCGTTCAGACATATGCATCTGTTATCAAAAAGGCAAAAACAATTGTCTGGAACGGCCCCATGGGGGTTTTTGAAATGGACGCATTTATGTCCGGAACAAAAGGGGTGGCAGATGCCATTGCCGAATCTGATGCATTTTCAATTGTTGGTGGCGGAGACACCGGGCTGGCAGCCAAGAAATGCAATGTAACCGAAAAAATAAGCTATATTTCCACAGGGGGCGGTGCCTTTTTACACCTGATGGAGGGGAAAAAACTGCCCGGAGTTGCGGCCCTGGAATAAGGTTCGCATTTTGTGATGCCATCGATCAGACGCCATAAACCTATGTTACGGTGTCATTTTTGAATAGAACTGATCCCGGGTATGGACCCTGGTCGGATCGTTTTAACAAGTTAACAGTAAAAATGAGATGTGAGATATAAAATAGAATAGATATTCAGCCCGAAAGAGGAAAACCCATGATGTTCTGCAAGCACAGAGGTGAGTTAAGTCGTGAAGAGAGACTGCGCCGGTCATATTACAAGGTGTTGCGAGATGAACTGGATCAGTTTGTTTTGGGATATTCACTCATTGGGTCGTATAATAATTTTTTACGATTGCGCTCTCCCTATCCCTTTGTGGAATTGAGGGAACTCAAACCCCGCGCCAGAATTCCATCGGTCGAGTTTGATGCCCAGAATTCGTTTCTGATTATTTTTTCAGAAGATTTTATCCATAAAAAGCATAAAAAATACATCCGGTATTTTGATGCAAACAAAACTACTAAAAGCAATCTGCTTCACCATAAACATTTTCCAAATATTGAAAATTTTAATCGGAATATAAAATTTTTTGAAACAGAGGATTTTTTTTCATTGCTCCGCTCCCTGCTGCCGGTGGATTATGCCCTGCTGATCCAGCGTAATCAACAGACCAAGGTTCGGTATGCACTCACCCATTTTCATGTCAGAATCGACTGGCCCATTGCCGATGCCTCTGAGTCCCTGGCCAGGGATTTAAGGTATATTTCAAAGGATCTATACGAAAAAGGGGATAAATATGCGGAAGATATTCAAAAAAAGTTTTTTGAATATTACGGGATCCCGGCCATGGCAGGCGGTCGGCGAACTGCAGCCATTGTTGCGGCTCAGTACTTCAGGCAAATGCCCGGAATTACGACCATCTATGTCGCATCCAGCGAATCGAGAAATCTGTTGCGGCTGGATGAACAGGGCGTATCAAAATCAATCTTGGTGAAATTAGGGGCACCTGAGATCAGGGAGTTGGCCAAAAAAGCCGAGATTACCCAGAACAGTTTTACAAAAAACTATGTTATCGCCCGCCAGGGAAAATACTTTATCTGTATTTTAAATGTCCGGTATGCTTATACAAGCCATGCCCTTCCTTCCGAAGGCGGGCGGTTGAGGGAGTTAAAACCGGATATCAACTGGCTGACCGTTTCAGAAGAACATATTCTGCCCAAACCGTCCGTGCTTGCCCATCCGCCGCTGCCATATAAGATGGTCTATTCATAGTTGTTTGAGCATGGCGGTTTCATCACAGTTGGGATAGCTGACACAACCGATACAATCGGACCAGACCTTTATGGGAAGGTCGTTTTTATCGATGGGTGAAAATCCGAAATGCTCGAAAAATGAGGGCCTGTAGGTCAGCGTGAACAGATCTTTGATCTTAAAATAGACAGCTTCCTGGATCGCCCTTTCCGTCAGAATAGAGCCGATTCCCTGACCGGTATATTCGGGTACCACGGCAAGGGAGCGGATTTCGGCCATATGCTCCCAGCAAAACTGCAGGGCACAGCAACCCACCACCTTTTTCGTCTCCGGGTCTTCATACACCCAGAAATCCCTCAAATGGTCATACAGCTTACTCAGCGGCCTTGCCAGTAATTCCCCTTTGACATTATAAAACTGGAGCAGGGCATGAATAGCCTTAATATCGTCGATAACGGCCTTGCGAATCATTCTTTTTATTGCCTTTTACAATTCAACAAAATTTTCCACGGTGGCATAAAAGTCTTCATCTTTAAACGGCTTATGAAGAATTTTATTGATACCGGATTTTGTCAGGACCGTATCGTTGATTTTGATATCTGCATCATCTTTTTCCACAAAATCGCTTTGCGTTGTAATCATAAGAATCGGCAGATCCTGGCGGGTATATTTCTTTCTCAGTTCTTTCGTCATTTCAAGGCCGCTGATGTTCGGCATATTCAAATCCGTAATCACAAGATCTGGCTTGTTTTTGATAATCTGCGGAATGGCATCTTCTGGCTTATGGAACACCACGGGTTGAATACCTCTGGCTTTCAGTTTGTTCTGATAGAGCTTGAGCATCATTTTTGAGTCATCGACAACATAGATCTGAGCGGATTTTTCTTCCGGTTCATCCTGATCTGATACTTTTGATGCCATGGTCTGGGAGAATTCTTTGTGGCCAATGCTTTCCATATGTTTTAAAAATGTTTTCCGGGTATCTGGATCCGCTTTTTCAAGAATGTGGGGTTCAGCCAAATCCAGAAAGGATTCTTCTTCTGCCAGAAAGTTGAAAATATTGGATGCATCCGAGTCAATGAGTGCACCCACTGCATTGTTCGCGTCTTCAGAGCCTTCCCTGACCACGTTTCTCAATCCCGCAACCAACACCTTTGACAAAATCTTATCAATGGCCCGGGCAGCGCTCATCCGAACGGATTCGACCGGATCCTGAAGCCCCTGGACCAGGCTGATAGCGGTCTTCGGTGATGGGATTCGTTCCATGGCCTCGTAAGCGGCCTGCCGGATATTTGCATCTTCGGGCTGGGTGTTGATGATGTCAAGGATGGGATTAACAGCTGCCGGATCACCGATATACCCCAGTGTGGTGACCAAATGGACCAAATAGTCGGCCTCAGCATTCTGAAATGCCTTTGTTAAGACCGGCGTCGCCTTGGTTCCGATCCTCATGAGCTGATCAATGGCGGTATCTCTTACATTGGTTTGGGAAGAACTCAACAAAGAGGTTAGTTTTTCAAGAGAGTACATATCCTGAATATCAGCCAGGGCTTCCACCGCAAACTTGTTGGTATAATCGTCCTCTCCGATAAACCCGGTTAAGTGATCCACGGCATCATTTCCCCCATTTTCCGCAATGGCAAAGATGGCGGCACGTTTAACTTCCGGGTCCGGTCGGTCGGCCATATCGGCCAGGCAGGATAAGGATTCGGTCTGTTTTAATTGACCCAAGGCCGTGATTGCAGTCACAAGGATGTCCGGGTCTTTGTCGTTTGTGATGATCCGGGTCAGGGTGTGTCCGGCTTCAGCCAACTGCAACTCACCGGCGGCTTTTAGAAACAGGAGCCGTGCTTTTTTTTCGTTTTCCGTAATATATTTAATGACCAGATCCGTATTGTTATACGCCTTATCCAGAATCAGTTCATATAAAGACTCCTGAACCTTGGGATCAGAGATCTCTATCTTGGTCAGGTATTCAAGCAGGGGGAAAACAACGGATTCCGGTCCTTTGGCCAGTTCGATCATGGCCTTTCTCTGGACATCCGCGGTTATATCCGAATCCGATGCAAACTGAAGCAGTGCTTTTGCCTTTACAAGATCTTCTTCTTTCAGACAAAAAACAAGCTCATCAATAAATTCTTCTGCGTTAATTCCACTCATATCGGTTTTATTATTCCTTGAATTGATAAAAAATTGAGTTCAAGTAGCGTTTGGAACTGAAGATATCCGTGTCGTTTACAAGGGACTCTGTTGAACCGATTAAAAGATAACCGTAAGGTTCCATTACTTTTGAAATATTCTGATAAATCCTTTTTCTATCCTGACTGGTGAAATAGATCATCACATTCCGGCACAGCACAATATCGAATTTGCCCAGACCGACGAACGGTTTCATCAGGTTCATCTTTTTAAATTGTGCCAGGGCCCGGACTTCGTCCTTGATCTTATATTGATCATTGTCGACTTTATCGAAATACCGGTTTAATCGTCTGGGGTCCAGCCCCCGCTGAATTTCGAATTTATTGTACAATCCGTAACTGGCCTGGGCAATGGCTGCATCCGAGATATCCGTTCCAAACAATTTAATATTATATTTATCCGGTGTGATCCCCATTTCAAGCAGGGTGATGGCAATGGAATAAATTTCCTGGCCTGTTGAGTTGGCGGCGCTCCAGAGGCGTAAAGTGGGTTTTCCCGTGGGATTTTTTTTTGTGTGCCGATCAATCAAATCCGGGAATATTTTGTGCTGCAATAATTCAAAAGGGGATTTATCTCTGAAAAAATAGGTCTCATTGGTTGAAACGGCATCAATGATGTCATTTTCGATCTCTTTTTTAAAATCGGTTTTTGCCTTCTGTAACAATTCTGCATAAGACGAGGCGCCCAACCGGTTAATAATCGGATGAAGGCGGGTTTCCAATAAGTATTCTTTACCAACTTCGAGCGATATCCCGGATATGTCGAGGACATATTTACTGAATTTTTTAAACTCTTCAGGTGTGATTTTTATTTTTGCCATAAAATTTTAGTTGATAAAAATTGAAGGTTATTAAATTATCGTCTTCACTATTTTTTCGGCAATTTGATCCAGAGGGGCGACAATATCGGCAATACCCGATTCAATCGGTTCTTTGGGCATGCCGTACACCGTGCACGTCTCTTCATTTTGAGCAATTACGACAGACCCATTATTCTTCATCTGTACCAGTCCTTTTGATCCGTCCGACCCCATGCCGGTCATGATCACACCGGTACTCCGACCGACATAGTGCTGGGCAATGGATCGAAACAGATAATCAACCGACGGTTTGCAACTGTTTTCCGGCGGATCGTCCGTAATTTTCACCTTTCGGGTGATGCCGTCTGCACCTGCCACTACTTTCATCTGCTTACCACCCGGCGCGATCAAAACCCTTCCCGGTTCCACAATATCACCATCTTGGGCCTCTTTGACGTCAAGGGCGGATTTATTATTCAGACTGTTGGCCAGAGAGGCCGTAAACATGGGCGGCATATGCTGAACGACGAGGACCGGGGCTTTCAGATTTCCCGGCAGCATGGGAATCATTTTTGCCAGGGCATTGGGCCCTCCTGTTGAAATGCCGATTCCCACAATTTCCGACTTTGATTGAATCGGAACCGTGGTTGCCGGCCGAGATCTTTTGGATACCGGCGAAGGTACGCTTTTGGAAACCGTTGAGGGGCTGATTTTTTTTCTGATTTTAAGTCGTGTGCGCCGTTGGCGCTTGAATGCATCCAGAATCGGGTGGAGGGCCTCCTGGACCTTTTGAATATTATCGGCCATCCGGCCTTCGCTGGGTTTGGCAACAAAATCAAACGCACCCAGTTCCAGCGCTTTAATCGTCATCTCGCTTCCCTGCTGTGTCAGGGTGGACAGCATGACCGCCACCGGTGGCCGGTCCATATCCTTCAATGCCCGAAGGACCTCAATACCGCTGACTTCGGGCATTTCAATATCCAGAGTAATCAGATCCGGTTTTAATGTAGTGATCTTCGAAAGTGCAATTTTACCATTGTTGGCTGTTCCCACAACCTCGACGCCGGGGATTGTTTTTAATACATCTCCAACGATTTTTCTGTAAACAATTGTATCATCAATAACAAGTGCTTTAATATTCTCCATTATTCCTTCAACACCTCATCGATATCTAGAATGCCGATCAACTGCTTCTCGGTTTTTAAAACACCTTGAAAAAATTTTCCTTTTACCCCCCCGATATTGGACGGGGCCGGTTCAATATCCTCTTTTTTGGCAATAACGACATCTGAGATGGAATCGATTAAAAGCCCGATATGTTCATCATCGGAGTTGACAATAATGTTTCGGTTATCCTTGTCGTGATTTACCGGGGCAAGCCCCAGCTTTTTTCCCAAATCAATGATTGTAACGATTCTTCCGCGCAGATTTAAAATCCCTTCTATAAAATCGGATGCCTGGGGAACTTGAGTGATTTCAAAGTGTTTGTTTATCTCTTGAATATTTAAAATATTAATTCCGCACAGGGCACCCCCCACATAGAAGGTCGAAAATTCAAGATCGCCGGAGGTCGTTTCCATTGTCTTTTCTGCCATTTTTATCTCCTTATTCTGATCAAGTGCATTTGCGCTATGCCAGATTGAGTTTTTTGCGGATAATCATCATTAATTTCTCTCTGTCAAGCTTGATCTCATATTCGTCAATTCCGACAGCTCTTCCTTTTTCAATATGGGCTTCACTGGCCAGGGAAGTGAGTGCAATGACATCAAAGTGGGAATATTTCGGATCGCCCTTGATTCGTTTGGTCAGCTCAAATCCGTCCATATTCGGCATCTCAAGATCTGTGACCACAATATCTATTTCATCCACACGGTCTTTTAATAATTCCCAGGCAATCAGGCCGTCCTCAGCTTCAATGACTTTAAATCCGTCTTCTTCCATAAATGTTTTCACCTGGTTCCGGAAAAAGGCCGAATCTTCGGCAAAGAGAATAATCTTCTCCCCTGATTCCGCCATTTCAGCCGCCACTTTTGCTTCCTGGTCAAACCATTCCGGGTTTAAGGTTTTTATCATTTCAAACACATCCACCAATAAAGTGGTATGTTCGTTGATAATCATCGAACCGCTGATGGTTTTTTGTTTGAGCGTGCTCTCATCAATTTCTAGAACCACTTCCAAGGCATCTATGGGAGGGGTAACCATCAGGCCCAGTTCTCTATCTTTAATCTTAAAAACGATGACTTCCTGGTGTTCTTTCTTCTCAAGCGGTTTAAAATCAGCCACCTGGGATAGCTCATAGAGGGGGAGAGCCCCGCCTCGGTATTGAACCACCTTGCTGTTGCCGATTTCCTCTATGGTGTCGGTGGGGATACGCTCAATTCGTTCGACGATGTTCAACGGAGCGGCAAAGTACTCGGTTTCCGAGTTTTTAAACGTCAAGAGGGCTGCTTTGTCTTTGGCGGCCTCTGCCGCTTCTTCAGCCATTTTGGCCTGTTGGCCGGCATCGGAAACAGCCTCAAGCTCAGCCATCTGTGCCAGGTTGGAGATGTCAAGAATTAAAGCAACCTTGCCGTCACCCATGATGGTGGCACCGGCGTATGCCGTACATTTTTTCAGATGTCGCCCCACCGGTTTAACAACAATTTCTTCAGAATCGTGAAGCTGGTCTACCACCAGGCCGTATTTAAAGTTGCCGGCAGATACCACCGCGATATTCAACGCGCTTGCAGCCCTGTACCTTCTGTCTTCGGCCTCCCTGGTCGTGAACGTCTCATCATGGTCCGATGATTCAACGATAAACCCTTCTTCGGTCATCACATGATGCTTGGATCGTCTGTCTGAAAGGCTCTTTCGCCGGTCCGGAAGTCTTTCCTGATTGTCCGGGTCGGTATACGTTTTTTCAATCCCGAGCATTTCGGCCAAATTAAGTAAAGGAAGGAGTTCTCCTCTCAATCTGACAACCTCGGCATCCCCTACTTTTTCTATCTTTTCCTTGACCTGGTGGGCCGGAATTCTTAACAATTCATTGAGATTGACCTGGGGGACCGCATACCGTTCATTGCCCACGGATGTGATCTGGCTGGGGATGATGGCGAGGGTCAACGGCAGTTTTATCTGGATATCCGTGCCCTGTCCGGGAACGGAATCGATTTCAATAATACCGCCCAGTCCTTCAATATTGGTAACCACCACATCCATACCCACACCGCGGCCGGAGACATCCGTGACCTCTGCTGCAGTGGAAAAACCGGGCAGGAAAATCAATTCCATCTTCTGTTTTTCAGACATTTCAGCCACCTGGTTGTCTGTCAGCAGGCCCTTGTCGATGGCGGAGTCTGCCAGTTTATCCGGATTGAGACCGCGGCCGTCATCGGAGATAACAATATTGACCTGTCCGGCATCGTGAAACGCCTTCAATGTGATGGTTCCGGTTTCATCCTTGCCCATCTGAGCCCGTTCCATGGGGACCTCGATACCGTGGTCTACGGAATTTCGTACCAGGTGAGTGAGAGGGTCGTTAATTGCCTCTAAGATAGTTTTATCCAGTTCGACGTCTTTGCCTTCAATTTCAAGCTCAATCGATTTGCCCAGCTGTTGAGACAGGTCTCTGACCACCCGTGAAAATTTGTTGAGAATATTGGCAATGGGCTGCATTCGTGTTCTCATGATGGCTTCCTGAAGTTCGGAAGTGATCATGTCGATTCGCTGGCCGGATAATTCCGTGGCTTTGACATTGGATGAATTAATGCCTTGAAGCAATTGGTTTCGGCTTAAAACAAGCTCTCCGGCCAGATTCATCAGGGTGTCCAGCAGACCCACATTCACGCGCAAAGATGTTTGGGGTTTAGTACCCACGGACATCTCTTTTTCTTTTTTTGCAGCAGCAGCTTCGGCATCAGCGTTTTTGCGATTTTTTGCGATCACCGGTTTGGGTTCGGCGGCAACCACCGGCTCTGACACCATCGGTTTGGACGGTGCTGACAATGGGGTTTCAGCCACCTGCGGGGCCGCAGCAGTGTTACTCGCTGAGACCGGCATGGCAGTGGGCTCTCCATCAAGGGAACCTGCCTTGCTGGTGGAAATCATCTCATCGGTAATGGCATGAATGAATTGCTTTTGAATATCGAAGAGGGTATCGGTCATGTCATATTCAATAATTGATGCAAACAGAACCTGAAAGGGGATTCGGGCCGGAGTCGAATCCTCGGAAAGCAATCCCACGGATTCAAAATCGATTCTGGAGTCGACAATGGTGCCGGTCTTTTGGAGACTGGTCAACACTTCAATGGGGTTTTTATCCTTTCTCTGGATATCGTGGATCAGATCGTATTCAACCAGAAACAGATTTTTTCCCTCTGATTTGTATTTTTCGATCTCATATAGAGAAACCTGGTGAAAAATCCTGCCGTCTTTGAGCGTGATATCGACAATTTCTGAAACCATTTCCTGCTGTTCTTCAGGCAGGGAGGATTTGGTGATATTCTCAAGCGCCTCAATGTGTGCCGATACATCAACATCGTTGCTGGTTTCTATATTGTTCAGCAGGTTCTCTAGTTCGTCAAATCCTTTAAGCAGCACGCTGATCCGGTTTGAGTCGGGGACAAGCTCCTGTGTACGGATCAGGCCCAGAACATTTTCCAGGTGATGGGCCAAATCCTTTATGGTGGTCAGCCCCATGAATCCGGCTCCCCCTTTGACGGAATGGGCCGCCCTGAAGACGTTATTCACCAGATCCAGGTCAATGTTTTTTCCGGATTCCTCAATGGTTAAAAGGTCACTTTCGATATCACCAAGGTGATCCAATGACTCTTCTATATACATTTGCAGGGTTTCGTCATCTTCAAACATAGCAAATCTCCTGAAAGGGGGTTACAATGAAAGGATAAAAAATCGCTTAATAATAGTGATAAAAATAATCTACAGAAGATATCGGTAAATGTCAAACCAAGAATATTGAATTTTCGTACTTTTTTATTTATTTTTTTCTTACGATATCATTGGGTTGGCAGTCGATTTCAAGCTTTATTCGCGCGGTTGTATTTGGATGCCCGCTTTGGAGGGAAACCCTGTTTTTATCACAAAAATTTAATATTTTAGATGTTTTAGGCGGACGGCCCGGGGAAATGACTTCGATCAGATCGGTATGGCATAACTTATTGCGAATTTCGATCGTATACTCGTTATCCGCCGGACCGATGTCTGTAATTTTTCCGATAAAACTGTGAATTTTTCCCCGGTGACGGTTCTGGTAATTGGGTTGCTCTTCCTCCGGGTTTGAGAAGAAAAAACCCGTGCTGTAGTCCCGGTGAAATACATGATACAGCTCTTCAAGCCAATCCGGGTTGGTCTTGTATGTATCCGGAGCTGTCACGTATGTATCAATGGCTTCCCTGTAAGTTTTAACGACAGAGGCCAGGTAATTGATGCCTTTCATCCGCCCTTCGATTTTAAATGACGTGATCCCGGCTGACATCAATTGCGGGATATGTTCAATCATGCACAGGTCTTTTGAATTAAAAATATAGCTTCCCCGGTTGTCTTCCATCAGCGAGTGATATTCATTGGGCCGTAATTCTTCAACCACGGAATACTTCCATCTGCAAGGATGGCTGCACAGCCCTCGGTTGCTGTCCCTGTTGCTCAAAAAACTGCTCAAAAGACATCTGCCGGAATAGGAGACACACATGGCACCGTGAATAAAAACTTCTGTTTCAGCCTGGGTCCGGTTTTTGAACATCCGGATTTCGTCTATGGATAGCTCTCTTGCCAGGTTGACCCGTTTGATACCCAGATCGTACCAGAAATTGGCTGAGCTGACGTTTGTGGTATTGGCTTGGGTACTCAAATGGATATCCATGTCCGGAATGATCTGTTTCGCCATTCGGATGATGCCGGGATCGGAAATAATGACTGCATCGGGATCAATTTTCCCCACCTGTTCCAAAAAGGTTTCGATCTCTTTTTGTTCATGGGATCGGGAATAGATATTACAGGCCAGATAGATTTTTTTACCTGTTTTCCTGGCAAAATGAACCGCCTCGGATAATTCAGCGTTGGTAAAATTTCCGGAAAAATTTCTCAGGCTGAAATTTTTTCCGGCCAAATAGACGGCATCCGCACCGTAATGGAGGGCAATTTCGAGTTTTTCAAAATTGCCGGCCGGCGCCAATAGTTCAGGCGTCTGAAAGGTTTTTTTCATCTGAAAGCCGTGGTACCCCCGGCAGGAATCGAACCTGCGCTCAAGGATTAGGAATCCTATGCTCTCTCCACTGAGCTACGGGGGCTTATTCAGGAAAATTATTCAACGATCAGTTTTTGTCCGGGAAAAATTTTGCTGCGCTTGCTCAGCTGATTCAATGCCAGGAGCCGGTTTAAACTCATTCGGTGCTTTTTTGCTATTGTAAACGGACTGTCACCCGATCGGACCCGGTAGGTGGATCTTCCTTTTTTGGCCAAGGATTTATCACCTGAAATCAAAAGCGTTTGGCCAACGCTCAACCGTGTATTGGACAGGTTGTTTGCAGACATAATCTTTTTTGTTGTGGTGTTGAATTTTCTGGCAATATTCCAAAGGTTGTCTCCGCGTTTGACCTTATAAGAGATGGTCTTTCCGGCCGGTATTTTATTGGCTGCAACCGATGCCTGGACAGGCCGGTTGGATTTGCTCGGTATTTTAAGGACCTTGCCCGCATAGATCCGGTTGGATTTGATGTTGTTGACCAGTGAAATGGATCGGATGGTGGTCCGGTATTTTTTTGCAATTCCGGATACGGTTTCACCTTTTCTGACCCTGTGAAACACATACATGGGCGGAGGAGAATACGTGGCTTTAATGGTATCGATTTTTGACAGGAATAACCCGGCCTTTTCCTTTGGAATTTTAAGCTTGTACTGCTCCGGCGGTAACAGGGAATAACGGAGTTCCGCATTGAGTTCTTTGAGCAGGCTGGTTTTTACACCGATTTCCTTGGCAATATCCTTTAACCGAACCTGTTTGTTGATTTCAACGGTTTGATATTCGATCGGTGCCAAAGGCGCATTTACCTTGATATTGTATTTGTCCAGATCGTTTATAATGTGGAGGGTGGCCAGGAATCTGGGAACATATCTGGCCGTCTCTCTGGGCAGGTTTTGATAAAGGTCCCAAAAATTGTCCAGGTAATTGATCCGTTGCTTCCGAATGGTTCGAAGAACTCTGGTCTCTCCGCAATTATATGCGGCAAGTGCAGTTGTCCAGTCGCCGAACAGATTATGCAACTCTTTGAGGTAGCTGATGGCTGCCAATGTGGCTTTCTCCGGATCCATCCGTTCATCTATATAATAATTGCGGTTCAATCCGAATTTGTATCCGGTTGACGGGATGAACTGCCAGAGACCCAGCGCCCGGGCCGGTGAAAGGGCTCTGAGTTTGTATCCGCTTTCTATCAGGGGAAGCCAGGAGATTTCCTCCGGCAGGCCGGCTTTTCTTAGCTCGGCGACAATAAACGGCCGGTATCGGTAGGACCGCTCAAGTGACCGAATAAAAAATTTTCGCTCCGGCCCGGTTAACCGTTTGATTTCTTTTTCGACATGGGCATTTAATGTAAGGGGGATTTCATTGTGCTGGCCATTAACGGCGATTTTTCGGGACGCATAGATCTCTAAGATCCGTTTGGAAATCAGGTATCTGATATCCTCTTTTTGCTGGGTCAATTCAGGTGAAATTTCCGAGTCGATTTCAAGGATGGAAAAGTATGCGGAATCGAGGTTGGACAACGCCTCATCCAGTTTTCCCGTCTCCCACATCTGTTGGGCGTAATTGCAAAGCTCCAGTGCCTGGTCGATCTTTTCTTGTGCCGTGTCATCTCCCGGCTTGAAGTCCTTTTTATCCATATTTTCCGCTAATGGCGGATTGAGGATGTCACTGGTTTTATCAGGCAGTGATGCCCGGGGCAGGGTTACGGCTAAGTCTGCCTCATTTGGATCAAATGTATCGTCAATCTGCTCTTTGGCACCGGAGTCTGTTCCGGCCGCAATGCTGCCCGGATCAGGTTCGGATGATTGTGTTGACGTGTTAACGGTTGTTGTAAAAGGGGCGGCAGTATTTTTGGAAGTGGTTTCACAACCTGCGGTAATCAAGGTAATACATAAGATAATCGCCAGTTTGAATTTAAGCATATCTTTCCTATATTTTAACATTAATGATTATACGTGTCGATTAAGTATAAAATTGTGAAACACTTGTCAAGCATATATGAACGCCTTTTTCACTTATTGATTTCTAATAAGCCATAATCTTATCCAAATATATCGTATCTGTTTTCATCATTTGTCATAGGCAGCTCACCTATAAAAATCTGAATCTATCGACTCTAAAGCAACCTGCACCACCAAGGTTGACTGCGAATCGTCGGCCGGTTTTATTATCAGTCAGACAGGGGGATTCCCCGGTTTTAACTAATAATGAATCGCAAAAGGAGGATCTGTTATGAGCCTGATTCGAAATGAATTTAAACGTACGTTTGTTGAACTGGAAAATGGTTACAAGAAATTAAAAGAGACGGTAAACCGGTATACGGAAGCCGGACCCGAGCTGGAGAAAAGATTGGTTCAAACCCTGATTCGCTGGTATCCGAAGTGGCTGCAGCTAACCGGGGAATTGTGGCAGCTGGATCAATCCTTTAATTCTTATGAAAAAAAGAAACACAGGGAATATGTATGTCACTCTCACCTGGTCCGTCTGTTTAAAGAAGCACCTTATTATGAACGCATTATCAACAAGCCCCGCGGATATGCCGGTGATGCGGAAATGATGAATATCATTTATCGAAATCGGTTTGAAGGGAAAAGCCCGTTTGCCAAATTGGTTCATAAACAGGCGGTGAGCTGTGATGCGTGCCGGGCGGTAAGGAATAGAAAAGTATTTCTAAAACGCGAGATTTTAAAAAAAGGCAAGGGGCGGGTTCTCAGTCTGGCAGCCGGGCCGGCACGGGAAATTATAGAGGTTCTTGAACAAGGGGGCAGCAAAAAAGGATATGAGTTTCTAGCACTGGACCATGATATCCAAACCATTAGGGACGTGACAAGTGTTCCACGCAAATTTCACCTGCCATATGCACTTGCCAATGCATTTCATTTGCTAAAGGGGAATTTCAGTATTGCTTACCCCCGGCCATGGGCCATATCCCAGTGCGATCCGGCCCGGGATTTTTCCGGATGGCGACAACTCGTCAGCCCGCTGGTGTATCGATTGGCAAAGTTAAGAAAGAAACACTATGATTTGGTCTACTCCGCCGGTTTATACGATTATATTGAGGCCATCCCGGATGAAGACAATAGGGGGGCGATTGCTTTGACGCGTTCTTTGTTTAATTTGGTCAAACCGGGGGGAACTTTGGTTATTGGTAATTTTAATAAGCAGATGCCGCCCGATATCCGCTTTGTGATGGAATTTATTTGTGACTGGAATCTGATTTATCGTGATGAACCGGAGATCCTATCATTTGCTAAAGCAATTCCTGAAAACGAGATTAAAGGAGAACCAAAAATATTGTCTGAGCCTGAGCAGCTGAATTTTTTTTTAAAGTTGGAAAAGGTTTAGGCGTTTAATATTCAATAAAACCGATTTGAATTGGTGCAAAAAAAATGGTTGAACTATTAACGTTTTTAACCTATACTCAAAATTTATGTGGATTTGATTGTCTTGGCTGGGTGCCATTTGTTAGTTGCACCTGAAGAACAGGCTTGAAATCAAAGAGGTGATCGGGCAATAAAATGTTATTTTTTTTATTTTGCTATTGATTATCTCGGTTTTATCTGGTATTTATTCGCGGTCTTTTTGTTGCAATTAAGAAAGCAGCATTTGGATGAGCCGATATAGCTCAGTTGGTAGAGCATCTCACTTGTAATGAGAATGTCCTCCGTTCGATTCGGGGTATCGGCTCCAAGAGACAAAAAAAGTGGTGGGGTTCCCGAGTGGTCAAAGGGATCAGACTGTAAATCTGACGGCTCAGCCTTCGGAGGTTCAAATCCTCCCCCCACCACCATTAATTGTTGTGTAGGAGATCTTAAAGCGTTGGTTTGGTGGATCGTTAACTACACGGCTAATTATAATGTTAGCTGTTTTAGTTTATGTGTATGCGGGAGTAGCTCAGTTGGTAGAGCTTCAGCCTTCCAAGCTGAATGTCGCGAGTTCGAGCCTCGTCTCCCGCTCCACTCCTTTGGTCTCCGTTGAAATAATGGTTTGAGTTAGAAATTTAGTTTGATTTGAATCGCCTTTTCGGGCCCATGTAGCTCAGTCGGTAGAGCGCTTCCTTGGTAAGGAAGAGGTTCACCAGTTCAATTCTGGTCATGGGCTCCAAAACAACGGCAGGAGGAGCTAAACAATGGCTAAGGAAAAGTTTGAGCGGACCAAGCCGCATGTAAACATAGGAACAATTGGTCACATTGATCACGGAAAGACTACGCTTACGGCGGCAATCACCAAGCTTGCCGCGATGAGAGGTCATGGGGAGTTTGTGCCGTTTGACGAGATTGACAAGGCACCCGAAGAAAGAGAACGTGGTATTACAATTGCAACGGCGCATGTGGAGTATGAGACGGCCAATCGTCATTATGCCCATGTGGATTGTCCGGGCCATGCCGACTATATTAAGAATATGATCACGGGAGCGGCCCAGATGGATGGTGCGGTTCTGGTGGTCAGTGCGGATGACGGCCCCATGCCTCAGACCCGGGAGCATATCCTTCTTGCCCGCCAGGTAGGTGTTCCTTCGATTGTTGTATTTTTGAACAAATGCGATATGGTTGATGATGAAGAGTTGATCGAGCTGGTTGAGATGGAGCTGCAGGAACTTTTGGATACCTACGAGTTCCCGGGAGATACCACCCCGATTGTTCGGGGCAGTGCGTTAAAGGCGCTGGAATCGGATGATATTGAATCGGAAGATGCCAAGCCTATTTTTGAGTTGCTTGATACGCTTGATTCTTATGTTGAAGAGCCGGAAAGAGATACGGCCAAACCGTTCCTGATGCCCATTGAGGATGTTTTCTCTATATCAGGCCGGGGTACGGTTGTGACCGGCCGGATTGAGCGGGGGGTTGTCAAGACCGGTGAAGAGGTTGAGATCGTGGGTATCCGGGAGACCCAGAAGACGGTTTGTACCGGTGTTGAAATGTTCAGAAAGCTGCTTGATGAAGGCCAGGCCGGCGATAACGTCGGTTTGCTGCTTCGCGGAACCAAGCGGGATCAGGTGGAAAGAGGGCAGGTGGTGTCCAAACCCGGAACGATCAATCCCCATACCAAATTCAAGGCGGAAATGTATGCATTGAGCAAAGAGGAAGGCGGGCGTCATACGCCGTTTTTCAGCGGATACCGGCCGCAGTTCTTTTTCAGAACAACGGATATCACCGGTGTTTTGACCCTTGAAGAGGGGGTTGA
>JANQML010000239.1 GCA_028280105.1 Desulfobacula sp.
GTTGTTTTTTCCAGATTTTCCGCATAGCTCAGTGCGGAGCCGTCAAACATAACCGAATTGATTCCCAGTTTAAGCGCCTGATGAACGATTTTTACATCCCGGGCATGATCAAGGTGAACGGCAATGGGCACCCCGGTCTTTTGTGAAAGAATTTGACAGGCATTGATCAAAGGTTTTAGTCCCATATATTTAACCGATAACATCCCAACGGCGAGTATGGCAGGTGATTTCTCCTCTTCAGCCGCCTGAACCACCGCTTTGGCAAACTCAAGATTGTGTATGTTAAAATGTCCGACAGCCCAGGGATTATTGACTGATACGCCCAGCTGGTTTAAGTTACAGGGATTCATTTTTTTCCTTTCTTACAAGTAGCACCTTGTTAATTTATTGAGTGAGCTCAATTTCGGTTATGTTTGTGCTGATAATTATGGAACACAATGTGACATAGAAAAGTAAATTATAATCAAAAAATAAAAAAATTCTTAAATTATATTGACATTAGCAAAATCTTCTGTCAAGTATTTAACAAAATTTACACATAAATGATCATTTTATTACATTATTAGCGTTTGAATAGATCAATGTTTGGCCAGGTTATCCTTTATTAACTACCGGTCTATGCCGGGTTGAATTTGGAGCATGATCCGATGGAAACAATCAAACCGATCGTTGGAATACTCGCTGTCGGCCGCAATACATTTGACGTCCCTTATGCCGAACAGGTTCTGTCAGAAGCCTGGCAGACATTACAAAATCTTGATATTGAAATCATCGGAGAAAAAAGACTGCTATTTGATACGGATGAAGCCAGAAAAAGCCTCTCCGTTCTGAAAGATCAGTCCCTTGATATTCTTTTGCTGCTGCAGGTCACATTTACCGATGCATCCATGACCCTGGAAATTGCCCAAGAGATCTCACATCCCCTGGTCATGTGGTCATTTCCGGAGCCGCGCACCGGCGGGCGGCTTCGGCTCAACAGCTTTTGCGGTATCAACCTGGCGGCCCATGCCCTTTCCCGGAACGGTCTTACCTACCATTATATTCATGGTTCGCCGGACAATAAAAAAACCCTGGACCGGTTGACGGCAATTGCCAGGGCCTCTGCTGTCAAGCAGAGCCTGAACCAGGTCAAAATAGGCGTCATCGGAAACCATCCGGATGGATTCGACGCCTGTATCTTCTCCCATGAAGAACTGCGCCACCTGTTCGGTATCCGGGTGGAAGAACATGATCTGATCGCCTTTCTCGATGAAACAAAGAGACTGGACGACAGCGTGGCCCTCCCCCACTACCGGGAACGAAAAGAGATCCTTGTCAATATTGAAGAGATGGATAAAGACGTGACACTGAAAACGCTCAAGGCTTACGAAGCCATGAGGCAATTGATTGATGCCAACAATTATTCCGGCCTGGCGGTCCGCTGCTGGCCCGAATTTTTTACCCACTACGGTGCCGCCGCCTGCGGTGCCGTTGCCATATTAAATGAAAAGCACATCCCCGGCGGGTGCGAGGCAGATGTTCACGGCGTGATTACCTCGCTGATTCTGCAGCGAATCGCTTCAGAACCGGCATTTAATACCGATCTGGTTGATATCGACCCCCAAACCGATACCTGTGTTTTCTGGCACTGCAATTGTTCTTCCATTGTGACGCAAAATTTGTA
>JANQML010000197.1 GCA_028280105.1 Desulfobacula sp.
GTTCCGTCATTTCATCTTTTTTTACAAATTCTTACCCTTCGGGAAAAGTGTGAAGATCCCATCTTCTTCGTTCCCAAGGTTTTGCGGTAGAGTACTACAGCGGCAACCTTGGCGCCTTGAACCTGGAACCTTCACGCTTTTTGCAACGATGAGGTTATCCCATGTAAAATTCAGTATAAATGATTTCAGATGGTTACACGATGAAGGCAAACGCAGATCAATTTTTGAAAAAGGGCTAAGTGTCTAATATTATAGAATGATCAAAAAACCTGCCGATTCTGCATGCGTTTGCCCTGGGCTAAATATTGACTATTTGACGGTTTCCCTATATTTTTTGTGAAAATATGAAGGCCATTTCCACCATACACCGGTATATTTTTAAAGAGTTGCTGGCTCCTTTTTTCATCAGCCTCTTTTTTTTAACCTTTGTTTTTCTCATGACCCGGATTCCCGAGATCACCAATATGGTGGTCAACTACAATGCAGACCTGCTAGCCATCCTCTGGATAATTATATACACACTTCCCAGGTTTCTGGAATTTACCATCCCCATGTCGGTGATGATCTCGATTTTACTGACCACCATGCGGATGTCCGGTGACAATGAGATTGTCGCCTTAAAAGGCGCCGGTATCTCATTGTACAGACTCTTGCCGCCGATTCTGATTTTTTGTCTGGCCGGTCTTTTTTTGTCAACCTGGATCACCGTGTTCGGTGTCTCCTGGGGAAAGCTGTCAATCAAAAAAAAAACAGTGGAGATGGCCCGGTCAAATATTGATGCCGCCGCCCTGCAGGAGCGCCGGTTTAATTCCCAGATAGACGGCGTCATGATCTATGTCTCATCCGTTGACATGAAAACCAAGGCACTCCGGGATGTATTTATTGAGGACCGTCGGACCCCGGGAGTGGTCAGTATTTCAACGGCACCTCAGGGGGAGCTGATCCGGTTGGAAGATGAAGCGTTTTATACCATCCGGCTCTATGACGGGATGATCAATCAGGTGGATATGGACGGGAAATCAGTCAACTCCATCCGCTTTGGTGCCTATGATATCAATATTGATCTGGGGGTTGTAAACAATGCCGGAAAAGAGATCTCCAAAGAATTGGATGAAAGAGATATTTTAGATCTGATCCGCTATATCCGGTCCGGGCAACCCGGTCCCTTGCAAAGAAGTGCTGCATTACTGGAATTACATGAGAAATTTTCCGTTCCCTTTGCCTGTCTTGCCATGGGGATTCTGGCATTTCCTCTGGGTATCCAGTCGGCGTCGTTGAGGCGCTCGTCCGGATTCGGACTGGGGATCTTTTTTTTCTTTCTCTACTATTTTTTACTGGCCGCCGGATGGTCTGCCGGTGAAGCCGGCCGGTTTCCGCCGGTCTTAGGGATGTGGCTCCCCAATGTTGTCATGGGAGGAACCGGTATCTACTTTCTGATGAGAAACGCCAGGGAAAAGCCGGTTGCCATCCCGCGGTTTCTGGTAGACTTCTTCTCCTTTTTTAAAAAAAAGATGAGAAAAAGAATTTGACATGATACCGCGGCTCCACACATATTGGGTTAAGGAATTTTCAAAATTTTTCTGTATGATTCAGGTGCTCATCCTGGTCCTCTTTGTTATTATCGATTATCTGTCCCGGCTGGACAAATTCATCAATTCCGATCTGACACTGCTGGGGGCATTCGGATATGTGCTGTTGAAAGTACCTTTCATGTTTATTCAGACAATGCCGGCCAGCACCCTGCTTGCTACGATCACGGTCTTTTCAATCATGAACCGGAACAACGAACTGCTGGCCGTCCGGTCGGCCGGAATCAGCGTTTATTTTCTGGTCATGCCCGCAGTGGCGGCAGGTCTGATCCTTTCCGGAATGATGTTGCTGCTGGGTGAAACCCTTGTACCGGTTTCCATGGCAAAGGCCAACCATATCGAGCATTATGAGATCAAAAAAAGCAGACACGAAATCGTTGCAGGCAGAAAAGATATCTGGATAAAATCGGAGGACCGGCTGGTCCATATCCATTATTTTGATCCGGTTCAGCAGACCGTGTCCGGTATTACCATCAGTACCATGGATGATGCTTTTTTACTGAGCAGCCGAATCGATGCCAAACACGGTGTGTATGAGAACGGTTACTGGATACTGACGGATGTGCTGGAACAGCGGCATGCCAAAGAAACCCCGGACTATGATGTGATGCAGCACACTGAAAAAAAGATCCGTGCGGCTTTCAAACCCGGGGATCTGGAAAACATTATAAAACAATCAGACGAGATGAGTTACTATGAACTCAAAACCTATGTGGCAAAGGTGGAAAGAGAAGGGTATGATGCCGTCACATACCGGGTGGATATGTATGGAAAAATCGCTTTTCCATTTATCTGTATTATCATGGTGCTGACCGGAGCGGCAACAGGGATGCGGTCCTTTGCAAAGGAGAATCTTCCGGCTGCCGTTGCCGTGGGTGTGGTGATTGCCTTTGTCTACTGGGTTATGTACGGATTTTGTCTCTCCCTAGGGTATGGCGGTATCCTGCCTCCGGCTGTCAGTGCATGGATGGCCAATCTTTTTTTCGCGTGCCTGGGGATTTTATATCTGGTGAATACGGAGTAGATCCGGTGAATCGTATGGGAATAAAGGGCTGCCCGGTTGATGACCGGACCGGATATCAGGAAAAAAAGGTATAAAAATGATCTACCTTTATAAATTGACATCTCTTCTGGTCTTTATTCTGGCTGTCCCGGTGCTGCCTTTTTTGTATCTGTTTTCAGTGAAACGGAGAGCCAATCTCATTCAGCGGCTGGGGATTTCAACCGGCCTTGACATTTCAGAAAAAAAAACAAAACGGCTCTGGATCCACGCGCTGTCCGTGGGGGAGGTCAAATCCGCGGTTCCCCTGGTGACAGGTTTAAAAGCCAAACAACCGTGCCTTGAAATCATATTTACGGCTGCCACGGCAACCGGCTTTGAAACGGCCGGGAAATTGTTTTTTAACACCACCCCCACGCATGTCGATCAGATCGCGTATTTTCCCTATGATTTTGGATTTTCAATCAGACGGGTGTGCGGGCAGATTCGCCCGGACGGGGTCATCCTCGTGGAAACCGACCTGTGGCCGAATTTTTTATTTGAGATGGATAAAAAAAAGATACCGGTGCTGCTTGTAAACGCCCGGTTGTCTGAACGGTCCTTAAACGGGTACCTGAAGGTAAAATCTTTTGCCCATGCATTTTTTTCAAACCTGACGCAGATTCTGGTCCAAACCGGCCGGGACAGGGACCGGTATCTAAAACTCGGCCTGGATGGAAGCAAAGTCCGTGTCACCGGTAACATCAAGTTTGATCAGCCGTTTGACCCGGTTGATGATGAAACCGTGCGTCAGATGAAAACCCGGCTGGGAATTGAACCGGATTGCCAGGTGGTTCTGGCCGGCAGTACCCATGAGGGGGAAGAACGTGTATTGCTCAACTGGCTGAAAAAAAGTGAAAAAAAAACAAACGGTCCGGTCCTGATTATTGCCCCGAGGGATCCGGGCCGGACCCATGCTTTAATCAAAATGTTCGAAGCGAAAGAGATCACGGCCGCCCCCCTTTCCGAACGGCTTCCGGGCACCCCTTGCCCTGATGTGATTTTTGTGGATAAGATGGGAGAATTGTCAAGATTGTATGCCATCTGCGATCTTGCGTTTGTGGGCGGCTCTCTGGTGAAACAGGGGGGGCACAATCCGTTGGAGGCGGCAGTTTATGCAAAACCGATTCTTCTGGGGCCGAATGTGGATGATTTCCTGGAAATATCCGGGCTGTTAACCCGGGCCGGCGGCACAGTGACGGCGGCTTCCGCCGAAGCGCTCATGGAACAACTGGATCGGCTGCTTAAAGATCAGGTATTGCAAAAAGAGATGGGGGAAAACAACTATACGGTGTTTCACTCCCATTCAGGGGCGGTTGACCGAATCATCCGTCAAATGGAGCAACTCTCCCTTGTTTAAACGGATTATTCAGAAAACAGAACAGAGAATAGTTGCCGGGCTTGATGCGGCCGGCCCTCTGAAATTTCTTTCCTTGGAATGGTTTCTAACAGGCATTTCCGCTGCCTATGGCCGGATCATTGAACTGCGCATACTTTTGTACCGGACAAAGATATGTCGGTCAAAACGGTTGCCCTGTCCGGTTTTATCCATCGGCAATATCGTGGCCGGCGGAACTGGAAAAACGCCTTTGGCTATCTATATTGCCGGTTTGCTGGTGAAAATGGGAAAAAGACCGGCGGTCGTAAGCCGGGGATATAAAGGGAGATTCAAAGGACCTGGCCGGATTGTCTCAGACGGCAGCCGTATTTTTAGCACGGTTGAAGAATGCGGGGATGAACCTTTTATGATGGCTCAAAGGGAGTCGTTTCCCGTGGTGGTGGGCAAAAAACGGTTTGATGCCGGTTCAATGGCGGTAAAGGAACTGGGATGCAAGGTCATTGTACTGGACGACGGTTTTCAGCATACGGCACTTGAACGGGATCTGGATCTGGTTCTTTTGGACTGGGAGCGTCCCTTTGGCAATGGCCGGCTTCTGCCCGCAGGACGGTTGCGGGAACCGGTTCACACGGCATTGAAACGGGCGGATGCCATTATTTTTACCCGGTGTCCGGAAGGTGCAGATCCACTGAAAACACACCCGGATCTGATAGACAGAGACGGCCGGTGCCCGTATTTCACCACCCGGCATCTCCCCTTTGTTCTGAACGTATATCCCAAATCAAACCGGCTGAGTCCGGGGGGTGTGGAAACGGCCGATTCTCAAACGGTGTTGGCCGGTCTGGGAGATAAACGTGCGGTCTTGTTCTCAGGCCTTGCAAAGAATCAGTCCTTTTATCGGTCCATGAAAGCCGTGGGGGTGAAGATTGTTTCACACCTTGAATTCAGTGACCATTACAGGTATAAGGAAGCTGACATAAAAAAGGTGAATCAGGCAGCCGCAGACCAGGATGCCGACCTGATCATTACAACGGAAAAAGACTGGTCAAAGCTGGGCCGTATAAAGAGATGGCAGGCAGATCTGGCCGTCATCGGGATTGATATTGTATTTGATGATCCACAGGGCTTTCAGGCATTTTTAGAGACAAGATTTCAATAAATGGGTAAAGAGACGATACTGTATCATCTGATCCGGACACTGATCCGGATTATGGGAAAGCTGCCCCTTTCGGTACTTTCGTTTTTATCGGATGTGACAGGGCTGATCTGGTTCAGGATTGATAAACGCCACCGGACGGTGGTGTTTGACAATATCAAAGCGGCGTTCCCCGGCAGATATTCAGATTCAGAGGTCCGGGCCTTTACCAGGAAAAATTTTCAGCACACCGCTTCCATTCTCTTTGAAGCGATCTGGTCCTATGGACTCACAAAGGAAGAGTTGCTGCCCTACTTTGAAGTCAGGGGAAGACCGTATTTGAAGGCGGCCCATGATAAGGGCGGGGTATTTCTTTTAACCTGCCACATGGGCAATTTTGAACTCATGATTCCGGGAATCGCAAAGGCCGGGTTTGATGCCCATTGCCTCTACCGGAAATTTGACTTTGCACCGGTGGAGCGGATCGTTCGCGAGATGCGCCAGCGATTCGGAGTGAATATGATCCCGCTGCGTAAAGCCGCTCCGAAAATTATGGACGCACTGGGCAAAGGCGAAATCGTAGCCACCTTACTGGATCAGAACGTTGACTGGTACAAGGGGGTGTTTGTTGATTTTTTCGGGCGGCCTGCCTGTACCAACAACGGTCTTGCCAAGCTGGTCCTTCAATCCGGTGCAACCGTGGTTCCCACCTTTATCCGGAAGGAAGGCGGCACATACATCCATGAGTTTTTGCCGCCGGTTTCCATCACCGTTACCCATGATCCGATAAAGGATATTGAAATAAATACCCAGGCATTTGTCTCTGCCATTGAATCCATGGTCAGACGATGCCCGGAGCAATATTTCTGGGTGCACAACCGCTGGAAAACCAAACCCTATTGTCTACTGGCACAGGATGAAACAAAGGGGATCCATTGACCGGACCAATGATTGAGCTGATTGATTCTTCCGAGGCCAGAATCCTGATCCGGGCCGCCAACTGGGTGGGAGATGCCCTGATGACCACACCCGTGGTCCGGGCCATCCGCAAGAATTATCCCCGATCCCGAATTACGGTCCTGGCAAAGCCCTGGGTGATCCCGGTCTATGAAAATAACCCTCATATTGACGATATCATGGTGTACCGGGCCGATGGCCGCCACAAAAGAGGCTGGGGAACCCTGACTCTGGCCGCAGATCTGCGAAAACTCAGATTTGACCTGGCTGTTTTGATGCAGAATGCATTTGAGGCGGCGCTGATTACCTGGTTGGGCCGGGTCAAGGAACGGCTGGGGTATAACACAGATGCCAGAGGGATCTTGTTAAACCGGTGTGTGAAAATGAATCCCGAGTTGAAAAAAAGACACTTGATCGGGTATTATATCGGTATTTTAAACGGGGCAGGCCTCAAAGATGACGGTATGAATATGGATCTGTTTCTCTCCGAAGCAGACCGGTCGTTTGCACGGGCGATGCTGGGAAATCATCTTTCAGATGCCACTCGTCCGGTGATCGGCATCAATCCGGGAGCCACAGGGGGAACGGCCAAACGGTGGTTCCCGGACCGGTACGCTGAATTATGCGACAAACTGGCGGAACATTATCAGACCCGGGTTCTGATTTTCGGGGGACCGGGGGACGAGCCTTTGGGAGATTATATTGTAAATAAAACCAAAGGCAACTGTATCAATATCGCCGGTCAGACCACCCTGGGCCAGGCATTTGCATTGATTGAAACCTGTTCTGTTTTTATTACCAACGATTCCGGCCTGATGCATGCCGCCGCCGCCCTTGATGTCAACCAGGTGGCTGTTGTGGGCTCCACCGATCCTGTTGCAACGCGTCCATACAGTGACAAGGCTGACATGGTGCGGGTGCCGGTCCATTGCAGCCCCTGCCTAAAAGATGTCTGCCCCTCGGATCACGAATGCATGGACCGGATCAGTGTTGACATGGTCTTTGAAACCTGCCGGTCGATCTTAGCTTCAACTCAATAGACAAGGATCTGTATTTGTTTGAAAAAATAGAACATATTCTGATAGTCAAACCCAGTGCACTGGGAGATATTGTCCACTCCCTTCCCTTTCTGGCAGCGGTGAAAAAACAATATCCGTCTGCCAAAGTTGATTGGGTGGTGGCGCACGGACTTCACCGGTTTTTGGAAGGCCACCCCCTGATTCACCGGTTATGGGTGATTAAAAAAGATCACTGGAAAAGACCGGGCCGCCTTTATGATACGGTAAAGGAGATCTATGAACTTCAAAACGGACTGAAATCCCAACGGTATGATCTCTGTGTCGATCTGTCCGGGCTGCTCCGGTCGGGTCTGATTTCATGGGCTTCCCGGGCAAGGATAAAGCTGGGGTTTAAAGGGGCGGATGAAGGCAGTCCCCTGTTTTATACCCATAAAATCCACGGTTCCATGCAGATTCACGCCATTGACCGGTACCTTAAGATTGCCGGATTCATGGGGTGTGCCACGGATCAGATTGAATATCCCTTTGCCCCCTATGATAAACACCCGGCACTGTTGAATGACCTGCCGGAAGAATTCTGCATCATGAGCCCGTCTGCGGGAAAACCCGCCAACCGGTGGCAGGCGGAAAAATATGGGCGGCTGGCTTCCCGGCTGGATCTGCCGGTCATTGTCATTGCCGGTGGTGCCGAAGCAGATATTGCACAAAAGGTGGTGGCGGCATCGAACGGCAACGCCATATCACTGGCCGGGAAAACCAGCCTGAAAGAGTTGATCGCCCTCATTGCAAAGGCCCGGTTTTTTGTCTGCAATGATACGGGGCCCATGCATATCGCCGCAGCGTTGAATATCCCGGTGTTTGCCATATTCGGCCCGGCAAATCCCATTCGGACAGGGCCGTATGGGGACATCCACACGGTGATCCGGTGTGAGACGGACTGTGCTCCCTGTTATGCACACAAACCGTGTTCAGACTTTCGATGTATGGATGGGATTTCCGTGAACATGGTTTGGGAACAGATCCGGGAAAGGACAGGGGGCTTATGAAATTATCCGTCATTGTTCCGACATATAACCGGCCGTCGGCGCTTGTAAAAGTATTGGACGGACTGCTGGCCCAATCCCGGTTGCCGGATGAGATTATCATTGCCGATGACGGATCCGGTGCCCGTACCCGTGAGGCTGTCCGGCCGTATTTGTCAAACACAAAGATCCGGATTTCCCACATTTGGCAGGAGGACAAGGGTTTTCGGGCGGCCAGGATCCGGAACCGGGCAGTCAAGGCATCTGGCGGCGATTATCTGGTCTTTCTGGACGGAGACTGTATCCCCCACCGGCATTTTATAAACGATCATGAACGTCTGGCCCGGAAAGGTTACTTTTTTCAGGGAAAACGGGTGATCGTCAGCAAAAAGGCAAGTCCTGGCTTTTCGTTCACTGATACGGATTCGGTTTTAAGATTAATAAGACTTCTGGTATTATTCCGGATTTCAAATGGTCACCATATTGTCCGGCTCCCTTTTTTTCCGCCTCAAATTACATCAAAACTCTCCGGGATCAGAAGCTGTAATATGGGCGTGTTCCGGCAGGATATAATGGCTGTGAACGGGTTTAACCAGGCCTTTACGGGCTGGGGAAGGGAAGATTCCGAACTGGCGGTACGATTGTATAAATATGGATTGAAACGAAAAGAACATCCGTTTATGGCCATCTGTTATCACCTTTGGCATCAAGAGAATTCCCGGGATAATATTGAAAAAAATGATGCGCTGCTCAACCAAACATTGGCCGGAGAGAAGTATTACTGTGAATTCGGAATTGAAAACAATCCCGGGCAGCCGGATAAAGATTCCCTTTAGGGTGTCTTTAATCATCATAAAAGAACGGAACAGGTAAATGAGTCAAATATCGGTTTATATCATTTGTTTTAATGAAGAAGACAAGATTGAAGCGGCATTGAAGAGTGTCCAGTGGGCGGATGAGATCGTCGTGGCGGATTCGTTCAGCACGGACAACACCGTGGCCATTGCCGAATCCTATGGCGCCAAGGTGGTTCAGATTCCCTTTAGAGGATTCGGCAGCCTGAGAAATGAGGCCATCCAGGCCTGCAGCCATTCCTGGATATTCAGTCTGGATTCGGATGAACGCTGCACCCGGGTTGCCAGGGATGAAATTCAACAGATCATCGGGTCAGCAGACAGCCGGGATGCCTACTATATTCCCCGTCGTAATTTTTTTATGGGCAAATGGATCAAACATGCCGGCTTTTACCCGGATTACCGGCAACCGCAACTGTTTAAAAAAGGGGCACTCAGGTTTATGGATGATGCGGTTCATGAACGGTATGAGGTGATCAGTGATAAAGAATGCGGTTACATGAAGGCGTTCATCAACCAGGTGCCGTTTAAAAATCTTGAGGAGATGATACACAAGGCCAACCGGTACTCCACGCTGGGGGCGGAAAAATTACAGAAAGCCGGGAAAAAATCGGGCATGATTACGGCGGTTTTTCACGGCCTCTGGGCGGCCTTCACCATGTACGTGTTAAAATTGGGGTTTCTGGACGGCCGGCCCGGAATGATCATTGCCTTTGGTAATTTTGAAGGCACCTTTTATAAATATGCCAAACTCTATTTAAAGGAGAAGGGGCTGGATTCTTTTTCAGACATTCAATTCCCTGAAAAATAATCACACCAAATCCTAACCCTGCCATGATATATGATTTTAATTACCTTTGTAGATCGGTATTGTAAACTTTATGATTAGAACAGGTAGTTCATGGTTGTAACCCTGCTGACCCTCATCTGGCTGTTTGGACTTGTATACGCCGTAAACCGCCTGCTCAAAATTGATCCGGCATATGCACCCTTATTCTCTATCTCGCTGGCCGGTATTCTTTTATTTGTCTTTGGGATTCTCGACTTTCTGAATCCCGGTGCCGGGCTCATCCTCTTTTCAGGCTTTATTCTTTTCGGAATCGGTGTCGTCGATTATTGGAAAGATCCGCAGGCGATTCGACCCCTTCTTTTCGATAGACGGCTCTGGATCCTGGGTGCCATGATCCCGGCCTCCTATCTGTTGACCATGGGAATGAAATTTACCGTGGATGACGATTATGTCTACTGGGGGATCATGGGTAAATATCTGAGTTCTTTCCACCATCTTCCGGACTCGGATACGACCATTGTCTCCCGGCATCTGGCATATACACCGGGCACCTCTCTCATCCACTATCTGTTTTATCAACTGGCCGGCAAGTATAGTCCTGCCATTTCATATTTTGCCCAGAATATAGTCTTGATCAGTACTCTTTTTGTTCTGTCGGCTGGCCAATCCCTGAAAAAAGGGCTCTTTCTCATTTTTCTGTCGGTTGTTTTACTGATGCTGTTTTCCGGTTCCGTCTTTACCAAACTCCAGGTGGATTATCTGCTTTCCATATACTTTTTTGGCGTTATCTGGATCATTCTGCGGGAAAAGCCTTCCGCAAAAACCGCGATGATTATCTTACCCCCTGTCTGCTTTCTTTTTTTGATTAAGGAGATCGGTTTTGTCATGGCCCTGGTTCTTGTCACCATCTTTTTGACGGATCTTGTTTTTCACCGGAAAACAGATCTGGCAGGGAAGATGAAAGCCCTGGGCTGGATTCTTTTCACGGTTTTTTTATTGGCCGTATTAAAGCAAACTTGGGCAAATCATTGTATAGAGATGGGATTTCCCCAATTTAACAATGCCATGAGTCCGGAGAGTCTAAAGCAGGCCATGGATATCTTTTCCAACCCCGATGCCCGGAAAGGGGCAATCCTTGTTCTCAAAGAGTTGCTGTTTGGGGAATCGGACCGGTTAAACCTGCCCTATATATTCTGGTATCTGTTTTTGTCTCTTCTTTTTGTAAAAATCCGATCCCGGGTTAACGGTGAGCTGAGCGATAGATTTGTCAGGACGGTTTCGGTTCTTTTGTTTGCTTTGTCGCTCTACGTGGTCATGCTCTATTTTTTACAGATCATCGTCTTTCATGTGGGACAGGTTAATGATCATACCATCGGGTTTGTCCGGTATCTGAATATCCTGTTTTCACCCATGGTCTTCCTTTTTGTTCTTATTTTCGCAAACGAAAGGGTTCCATCCGAACGGTTGCCAAACAAAGCGGTTCTGGCCGTCGGGATAACGGTTTGTTTAATGCTTGTGTTTTCCAGGGTGGAAAACTCAATCAGAAGAGAAGAACACTATGTGGAAGCCGGGATCATTGCCGAAAAAATTCAGGCCGCCCTGGACGAAAACACGGTTCACCGGATCGGCATTGTACCCGGTGTCAAAGACAATCATCTCTGGATCAGGATGTTATACTATTTGCTGCCGAACCGGGTGAACCACGGCCGGTTTCCGGCGGAAAACCAATCGGACTTTTTGGCTGGTTTGAAACAATATCACTACCTGCTCTTTTATCAACCGGAACAGGAAATAATCGATTGGGCGGCAGGCCTGGTGGATAAACCCATTGGGAAGCAAGGATTTTATCGAGTTTATTCGGATAGTTGCATTAAAAAACAGCCATTGAATCCGCCAACGGATCCGGGGGATGGTCATCCGGTCTGTTTGAAAAAAATTTTTTAATTTGGCAAAAGAATGAGACCGATTATTTTAATTCCCGCATACCGGCCGGACGGGGAGATACTTAAACGGATTATCCGGCAGATCTCCTGTTTTGATGTCGATCACATCATCGTTGTGGATGACGGAAACGGTCCCGAATTTGAACCTCTCTTTGATCAGATCAAAAACCTGAAAAAAACCCGGGTGCTTCATCACACAGAAAATAAAGGGAAAGGGAGCGCCCTGCGTACCGGTTTCCGCCATATATTAAGATCGATACCGGACTTTTCGTGTGTGATCACCGTGGATGCAGACGGTCAACATCTGCCGGGGGATGTCAAAAAGATCATAGATGCGGTTCCAAACCATGAGGATTCTCTGGTTTTAGGGGTCCGGGATTTTAAAGGCAAGGTTCCGGTTCGAAGCTATATCGGCAACAAATTGACCTATCTGATGTTCAGAGGGGTTACAGGCCGAAAAATAAGAGACACCCAGACCGGTCTTAGAGCGGTTCCGCGGACCATTCTGGAAGAGCTGGTGGGATTGTCATCCCGCCGATATGCATATGAACTGGAGATGCTGTTGAACCTGGTGCATCGGCGCATACCCATCATAGAAATACCCATTACAACCGTTTATGAAGATAATAACGCCATGTCCAGTTTCCGGCCGGTATCCGACTCCATATCGGTTTACACCACATTATTCCGCTGGTGGATTTCATTTAAACTCTTTCAAATACTTCGGTATTCTCTTTCCAGTATATTTTCCACCATTACCGATTTCGGTGCTTATATTCTGCTGATCCATTTTTCATTCGGAATTGGACTTGCATCAATCCTTGCCAGGGGACTATCCGTCATGATCCATTTTAGTGCCAACAAATATTTTACGTTTTCAGGCAAAAATGTGCCTGATGTAAAAGAGATTGGCAAATATCTGTTGGTAGTCGGGCTGAATCTGTCTTTATCCATCGGCTTGATCCATCTGTTGGTCCGGTATCTGCCCGTTGGTGAGGTGACGGCAAAGGTCATGGCGCAGCTGTTTCTGTTTCTCTTTACCTATGCCCTTTTAAACGGGTTTGTTTTTTTAAAGGAAAAACAGGATTAGCCCGGAAATTTAACTTAAACCGGGAATTTAACTTAAAATTGTCATGAGAGATCCGGGTTGATTGCTTTCCGGCGGTGGTCCGGACTTCAAATTTGATAAGGGCCATGGAAATTTTAAAATCCCCAATAGGGCGAAGGATTTTTGCTCGACTTCAAGGCGCATCAATTGGAGCATATTGAAATATGTGCCGATTGATG
>JANQML010000242.1 GCA_028280105.1 Desulfobacula sp.
CTGCTCAGGCCTGGTGGTGCAAGCTGCCAGGCCTACCTCTATCCGCTACAGGTATAATAGTCTGACATTTTGTTGGGATAACAGCACGCCAATCTACAGCAAAGCTTGAAAATAGGAGCGGAAATGATACACTGGTTGGGATTTTTAATCGTTATTAAACCGGAGATGAAAAAATGAAAACATATAGGCTTCTGATCGGTCTGCTTATTATGCTTTTGCCGGCCCCGGCGGTCCAGGCGGAAACTATGACCACCCAGGCGGATCAGACATCCATGCGTTTAACCGTTTATAACCAGGACCTGGCCCTTGTCCGGGATGCCCGGTCCATCGATATTCCAGCGGGTGAAAGTGTTCTGGCCTTTAAAGAGATCAGCTCCCGGATCATGCCGGAAACCGCGTTGCTCCGGGGGGATCAGTTTCATGTCCTGGAACAGAATTTTGAATTTGATCTCCTGTCTCCTGCCACGCTGTTGAATAAGTATGTGGGCAAGCCGGTGACCCTGGCCCGGCCCCATCCGGAAACAGGGGAGGAGATCCTTGTTTCAGCCACCGTGCTCAGCACGGCCAACGGGGTGGTCCTTAAAGTGGGGAACCGGATTGAAACAATTGACACACCGCTCTCCGGCGGAGCCTTTGGACGTCTGATCTATCCGGATGTTCCGGATAATTTACGAGAACGGCCCACTCTGACCATGACGCTGAACAATAAAAAAGAGGGAAGAAGACCGGTCGAACTGACCTATCTCACCCAGGGATTGTCCTGGAAGGCCGATTATGTGGCCCGGCTGAATCCGGCTGAAGACCGCCTGGATCTGACGGCCTGGGTGACATTAACCAATCACTCCGGCACGGAGTTTAAAGATGCGGACCTGCAACTGGTGGCCGGCGATGTGAACCGGGTGCGTTCGGAAATCGTACGGCCCATGGCTGTGGAACGAATGGACATGAAACTTGCGGCCGTACCGGAGTCGGATGTGTCCCGGGAATCTTTGATGGAATACCATCTCTATTCGGTTTCACGGCAAACCACCATCAAAAACAACCAGTCCAAGCAGATTGCCCTGCTCCGGGAAGAGAACGGCAGGTGTCAAAAAAGACTGGTCCTTCAGTCCGGAACCTCTGGTTTTTATTGGAACCGGATCGGGCAGGCCTACAGGAAAAAGAGTGTGGACGTGATGCTGCGGTTTAAAAATGACAAGGCATCGAATTTCGGGCTGCCCAAACCGGCCGGCATCATACGGGTGTATAAAATCGACAGCCGGGGATATGATCAGTTTGTGGGTGAAGACCGCATCCATCACACACCGGAGAACGAAACGGTTGACATCATGCTGGGAAAGGCATTTGACGTCACTGCGGACCGGCGCCAGACGCATTTTTCAATGTCCCGGGCATCTGAAGAAAAGAGACGAACCTATGAGAATGAATTTGAGATTAAGCTGAAAAACGGAAAAGACCGGCCCGTGGAAGTCACGGTGAAGGAGACCATTCCCGGAGACTGGCAGATGATCAGCCAGTCTCACACACACCGGAAAGTGGATGCTTCAACCGTTTCGTGGGTGATCCAGGTTCCGGCAAAAGGATCACAGGATCTGACCTTCCGGGTCCGGTCGAAGATGTAGGCATTCAAATTGGAACTACCGGTAATTGCAATTTTAAAAGCCACCTCTAATAATGGTCTTTTGGTCCGATTTCTGTGTTGCAGCAAAATTTTAATCCTCAAAATACTCTATGTATTCCTCCGGTTAAAATTTTGCCGCGCCCATATAATTAAACCGGAACTCAAACCAAAATCCTTATTATTAGAGGCACCTTAAATGACAGGTACAAGTGATAAAGGATATGCCGTGAAATCAACCGCCCTTGAGGTGAATCTGTCCGATACGAATGTTGAGGTTGTTATTGATCCCCAATATGATGTCCTCATCGATATTGTTTCTCCCTATGTGGGGATTCTGAACCGGATGACCGTCTTTTTAAAAGAGTTGTCCCACCCGTATAAAAACTGGGAATTTATCGTTTCCGAAGCCCGGCATCTCAGCCTGCATTATTTTTATCTGTACAAACCCCATGCCGATGGTGACAAAGCCCTGGCACTCTTTGTCCGGATTTTTACCTCTGCCTTTGAATCTGATGCCGGTCAGGGTGTTAAATCCGGTGCGGCTGACAATCTGATGCTCTTTTTACAGCATATTGTCAAAGAGTCCCGGGATGAACTGCCGCGGTTTTTGCCGGTGATTGAGACCGCAGTCGAACAGATCCGGACCTATGAGTCAAATGATTTTTACGAGTTTGTCAGATCCTATTACCAGCCGGACAAAATGGCCGGACAGCTTTTGAACTGCGTTGAAAGCGACGCTCCTGTTTTTGAGGCGCTGAACCGGATGCTGATCAAGTTCTACCGGTTTTCATTCAGCTACTGGCTGGAACAGAGCGATGCCATGGAATGGGTGACATCCGGACTGGACGGGAAACCGCTTGAGCCCAAGATCTATGATATGATTCACGGCGTCTCCCATGAACAGTTGATCGCCTGGCAAAAAGAGCTGGAAACCATTACAAAGGGCCTGGATGCGTCTTCAAGAAACGCCACCCGGAAACTGACCGGCCTGGTGAGTTATCAGCGCTTTGTCTCCCGTGTCTGGTCGGTTCCCCAGAAATTGATGACCGCTGCCCACCCGTCCATGAACGGGTATCACCTTAAACTGCGGTTTCTGTTTTATATTGTCGGTATCCAGGGACTTTCCACGATCCATGTTCAGGCATTGCGGGATATCAACACCACCCTGAGCCATCTGATCGGTAATGCGGATTTTAAAAAAGATATCGCCACCATTGATCAGATCTTTTCGCTGCTTAAACAACACAAAGGCAAGTATCCTGAAACCGTTCTGGACTGCATCCATAAAATCGGGGAGGTGGTCTATAAAGCATCCCGGATCGAACTGATCAACCATTTTATCGACCGGGCCGTGGATCACGGGTTCCAGTTTCCCATGATCACCGGAACCGGGGATGACTGGCAGATCAAAAGCAATACCGCCCATGTGAAGAATATCCGAATTTTTCTGGATCTGATCGGACAACACCCGAAAAAATCGCGGCGGCTGCTTTCGGCCCTGATTATCTCTTTGTCCATCGGCGGTGTCTTTATTAAAGATACGGACCTGTTCCCGCGGGATATCACAAAGTTTTTAAATACAGATGTCGAACCGGTTTTTAACCTGGTCAAACAACTGGCCCGCCTGTTGCCGGCCTTTTTCAACGAAATCGGTGCCGAAGGCCAGCTGCGCGATATTTCAACTCAGCTGGACGAATCCTGCTCCAGAAAAGATCTGTTGATCCATTTTTTAAGAAAACAATGCCATGTTGAAAGCTCATCGCGAATTGTTGATTTTATCAGAGAGGTGATCCTGTTCTGGAAAACCGGGGATAAAGCCGCACTTGAACCCTTTGTCCCCCCGTCTATTTTTGAGCCGATCCGTTCTAAAGGAAAGTTTATAGACGGACCTAAAACTGTGCTGAACCGGCTGGAGGAAGCGGGCATCTCTTTCCCGGACGATTACCTGATACACACCCAAAAGGCGGTTGAAACCCTCATTGACCAGGTAACGGATGTGCCGACCCGGGACCGGTCCCGGGTGAAGATGCTCTTCGGGTTCCACCGCCTGCTCAATCAAAAGTACCGGATTGACAACCTGGAACTGAAAAATTACCTGGCATCGTTTAAGAGTGAAAACCTGCCCGACACCCGGATGCTTTTGTCTGCACTTGAGGAAAAAAGCCTGGAGGACAAGATCCGCTCGGTTCTCTACTATATGACCGAGCTGAAAAGCATCATCCTGTCGGATACGGTGTATGAAGCCAATGAGGCCATCTACCACAAACGCCATTTTGCCGTGGACATTCCATCCATGTACGGCAGTTATAATGAGACCAAATTTGATGCGCTGGGGCTGACCCTGCGGGTTGAAAATATTCTGAACGTCCTGTTTGAAGAGCTGATCAATGCCATTGATCTTCAAGTCATTACCAAATCGACGTTCAAACGGATTTACAGTGTGCTGGATCTGTTCAGAACGGCCCTGGAACTGGACGGCATCTCATCCAACCAGCTGGATGTTCAGATGGATTTTTTAAAATACTCCGTGGATATGCGAACCTGCACCTTTACCCAGTATCTGGATATTTTCAAAGGGTTTACCCGGGCCGTGGCCGATATTGTCAATGATCATTTCAACAATATCCACTCCAACAACCTGGTTCAGATTGAATCCAGGCTGGGAAGAACGCAGATCCTTGACAAATACCGGCCGAAGAACGGAAACAATCACGATTCAAAGTTTGACCAGCGGGTGGCGGAGATCTTTTTCAGGGACCGGATCGCCTCGTCCATCGGGCTCCAGCAGATGGATGTCTTTTTGAACCGGATTCTGCACACCCTGTTTCAGCAGTCTGAAAAACTCTCCCAGATCCATCTGAGCCGGTTGCTGAATTATGATCCCAAGTGTTCGGTGATTGATGTGGGCAGTTTTGATCCCATCAGCAATAATATTATCTTTTTGGGCAACAAGGGGCTGAACCTGATCAAGCTTAAACGGGCCGGTGTGGTGATTCCGGATGGATTCATCATTACCACCGAGGTCTTTAAATGCCGGGAGATCATCAATCATTACCGGCCGGCCAATATCAATTTTAAAAAATATATCCGTAAAATACTGGCCGGTCTTGAGAACCGGATGAACAAGAAATTCGGTGACCGGGACAACCCGCTGCTGCTGTCGGTCCGGTCCGGGTCCTCCATTTCCCAGCCCGGTATGCTGGATTCGTTTTTGAATGTCGGGCTCAATGAAAAGATTGCGGCCCGCATGGCTGAAAAGTGCAAAAATCCCTGGTTTGCCTGGGATTCCTACCGCCGGTTCATCCAGGGGTATGGCATGGCATTCGGCATTGAACGGGATGCCTTTGATTTTATTATCAGTTCAAAAAAGAGAGCGTGCGGCATTGAATTCAAGCGGTTCTTTACCGGCGACCAGATGAAAGAGGTGGCCCTTGCCTATAAACAGCTGCTGCTGGATTCAGGGGTTGACCTGGTTGAAGATCCCATGGACCAGCTCTATCTTGCCATTGACAAGGTCTTTTCATCCTGGGAATCCAAGCGGGGAAAAGATTATCGGAGGATTATGGGAATCTCGGACGACTGGGGCACGGCAGTGACGGTTCAGTCCATGGTCTTTGGAAATCTGTCCAGAAAATCCGGGTCCGGGGTGGTTTTCAGCCACAGTCCGCGGCTGCCCGGCGATACCGTCCGGCTGTGGGGGGATTTTACCATTGGAAACCAGGGAGAGGATGTGGTTTCCGGGCTGGTAAAGACCCTGCCGATTTCGGAAATCCAGCGGGAGGTTGAGGATCGTGCGTATTCTGGGTCAAGAGGAGCAACTCGCGCTGGCGACCAACCAAGAGCCCAAGGACATGAGCGCGGAGGTGGTGGGCGAACTCTACCGTCGGCGCTGGCAGGTGGAGATTTACTTTCGTTGGATCAAATGCACGCTGGGCGCTCGCCATTGGTTTGCCGAAAGCCAGCAAGGCGCGGCCATCCAGATCTATCTGGCATTGATCGCCGCGTTGTTGTTGACCTTGAACACCGGTCGGCGCGTCAACAAGAGGCAGATGGAGGCGATCCAAGCCTTCATGCAGGGCTGGGCGAAGCCAGAAGAGTTGGAGCGAATGCTCAAAAAACACGCCGGCCGGGGCGGCCCACGCCAAAAAAGCTAAGCGGCCGCTCACAGGAGCCAACCACGTCCGAGGACGTGGGCGCCGGTGCGTACCCGAAAGGAGCGCAGGAGCGCGCCCAGCGCTCAAAACCACCGAATTGGGGTAGCGTTCTCACAGCAAAAACAGCGCAAATGACTTCAAGCACATGCCATGCCGAACACAACTGGCGCGACGCCCGCGCGCCG
>JANQML010000250.1 GCA_028280105.1 Desulfobacula sp.
ATACGGTGCCGGATGCAAGGCGGCAAGGCATGACGACTGAGGGCGTATCAGCCATACTCCGCAGGGAGGAACGACCGCGGGTAACGCAGCAGGCGGGACCGTATGGTGGATCAGGGCCATTCAGAGGCGTGGCGGTTGAACCGTCTTTACCCTTTTATGGGGATTTGACCCTGCTTTTTCCTCAGCCCTGCTTCCTTTAATCACATAGACAGTCTGGGGTCGCTCTATCAACGGTTTGACGACTCTGTTAAAGTAATGTGCCGGATTGTTGTCGTATTCCGCCCTCACGTTCTCACCGGCCGGGCATACGCCCACACAGTGATTGCATTGATAGGTCGGCCGATATGCCAGTGACTGCCACCATGATACGGTTTCCAGGTCATTGAACCGCTTCCTGTAAGCATCCATATCAGGTGACGCCACCAGGGCATCGACCCAGTCGACAAAACTGACAACCACTTCCCGGTAATTGTGAACCAGGCAGGGCAGCCAGTCAAACTCCCCGTTGTTTTCAATGGCGCCCACCGGGCAGGCTGCCACGCACAGCTTGCAATCGATGCAGGGATTTTTGGGAATTTTTTTATCATACCGGTCAAGTTGCCTGTCTATAAGGATGGTGGCAAACCAGACCGAACTGCCGGCATCCGGGTGGAGCACAAGGCGGTTGACGCCCATGAGACCGAGTCCGGCCTCTTCAGCTATCGGTTTCAGGCTTAAATTTAAGGCGTCAGGATTGGGACGGGAGGTATCCATCGGAAACACCGGCGGCAGATATACCCCTTTTACACCAGCTTTCCGCAATGCCATGATGATCCTTCTGGAAGCCATGCCAAGGATATCTTCTGCCAAATGAACATCAAAGCTTGTAAGGTTGCGGGCAGGGGTCCGGGTGTTTTCAGGGTTCAAAAAAACCGCAAGGGAAATGAGGGACCGGGTTTCCGGAAAAATTTCAAAGATCGTTTTTTTCTGGGGCTGGAGCCCCGGCCTGCCAACGTCTGCAAATCCGACGTCATCGGCTCCCGATTCGCCGCAAAGCGTTTGAAGCGTATCATATTTCAACGTTCCATCAGCGGAGTATATTGTTTTGTCATTGAACCGTTCCATCAATTTCCTCCTTATCGGCAGGTTTCTATACAGTAACCCTAAAAACCAGATCACATAAGGTGTAACTACACGCCTGCATGCAAAAAAAATTAAAGCCGCCGGCCTACCTCACAAAGACCGGACAGCATTTCTCTGCGTTTTTCCCTGCCCATGATATTGACGATATCACGCTGGGCCTTCTGCCATAACGGCAGGGCTTTTTCAAGTGAATCAGCACCCTTTTCGGTAATTGTGATGATGCGCTCCCGCCTGTCTTGACCCGGCCGGATCGTGACCATTTCAAGCTTTTCCAAATGGGCGAGATTGCGGGTCAGGGTCGTTCTTTCCATACCCAGGGCCTTGGCCATTCTCGTCAGCAAGGTGCCTTTTTGGTCGTAGGATGCCATCAGGATGGAAAATTGGTTGGCCTTGAGTCCGGACGGCCGCAGTGCTTTGTCAAATTTCTGGGTGACCAGCCTGGCCGCTCTTCTCAAGTTAAAGCAAACGCACGTGTTCCCGATCTCCCTGCGTAAGAATTTGTCCTGCAGTTTTCTATTTTCCATATACGTGTATTTACACTTTGTTGCGGGATTTGTCAACCCGGTTTTAACTGTTTAAATACCAGCCGCACAATCAGGAGAATAGGGTATACTATTATCATCCTCCCGTTTTGATGACCGTTGATCTGCACCGTCTTCTTTTTACTTTTTAACTGGTAATTTTTGTTTAACCGGACTGAACACTCCGTGCACCTGAGAATTTACGGTAAGCTGTTTAATAATTTTCATAAGATATTAAAAATACATATAATTAATTCAAAATTGCTGTTTAATGAAGGCAAATTTTTGATGCGCCTTGACAATAAAAATTATTATTGATAAACGTTGTTAAGTACCAATTAACATTTTTTATAGGGAGGTGGCTGATGAAACGTGTATGTGCAATTATTGCTGTCGTATGGGTCTCTTTTTTTTCGGGAGTGGCCTTTGCCGGAGAAAAAGTGGTATTGAAATTGGCCCATATCACTGCGCCCGGGGGCATGCTGGACATGAAGGCCCAGAAATTTGCAGAACTGGCTGCGGAAAAGAGCAATGGCGCGATTAAAATCGAAATTTATCCTGCCCAGCAGCTCGGCAATATCAAGGAACTTCTCCAGGGGCTGAGCATGGGCACCGTTGATATGGTCCAGGAGGCCGAATCCTTCATGGATGCGTTTGATAAGGATTACACCATTTTCGGCACCCCGTTCATGTTCTCCCGCGAAGAGCTGAAAACAAATGCGTACATCAATGAAGTCAGGGAGCGGGTCAGAAAGAAAACCGGTATCCGGACCCTGCCCGGATTTGCCTTCAGGCCGGCCTTTCATCTTTGGAGCCAGAAACGGCAGATCCTGACACCGGAAGGCCTGAACGGCATCAAACTGAGGGTATGGCAGTCAAAGGCCCTGGTTGACACCTGGAACGGGCTTGGAGCAACCGCCGTTCCCCTAGCCTGGGGTGACGTATACCTCTCATTGTCCCAAAAAGTGGTGGACGGCATGGTCCATAATATTGTCCAGGTCCGGGATGAAAAATTTTACGAGCAGCTCGATTATTGTACCAAGCTGGACTTTATGCAGCTTTACGATGTGACCTGGATTTCAGACTATAAATGGCAGACCCTGAGCACGGACGTCCGAACCGCACTGACCCGGGCCAGCCAGGAATCCGCCGATTGGTTTGTCAGTTACGGGCAGAGCCTTGAAGCCGAGGCCCAGCAGCAGATGGAGGCGGCCGGTGTCCGGTTCGCCGACGGAGAACGCGGCAAATGGACGGCCAAAGCGGCCAGCGTTCACAATGAACTGGAAAAGGGCGGTCTCTGGTCCAAGGGCCTGCTCAAGCAACTGGGCAAATAAGTCGGCGTTGACCGAAGATACCCGGAGGTGAGCCCGTTTGCCGCCCAGGTGCAGCGGCCAGCTTCCGGGTTTCGTAAATCGGAGAAATATCATGATTTCAAAGCTAAACCGGTGGGTGTCACAGGTTCTGGACTGGGGCATCGGGATCATCATGGGCACCATTGTCATCTTCCTGTTTATCGGCGTCATTCTCAGGTATCTGTTCAATGCTCCCCTGTTCTGGTCCGAAGAGGTGGCGGTGCTGGGACTGGTCTGGCTCACCTTTCTGGGCGGGGCCATCCTTGTGCGCCAGGATAAAAATGTCGCCATCACCCTGGTCACCGATGCGTGCCCGGCCCGGATACGCCGATGGATCAAGGCCCTGGCCGATGCTCTGGTCATCCTTATTTTGGCGGTCATGATTTATCAAAGCTGGAAATTAACCGGGCGGCGCGCTTTGGCAACAACGCCGGCCCTGCGCATACAGGAATCCTGGTTCGGATGGGCCATGGTATCCGGCTTTTCAATCATGCTCTACTACCAGGTCCAGCACCTGATAGCTGTTTTACTGGACAAACAGCCGTTTCCGGAAACCAAGGAGCGGGATACGGAGGATGCGGTATGAATGCACTGATCCTGATCGGTTTGTTAATGGGGCTCATGGCCCTGAGGGTGCCGGTGGTGTTTTCCCTGCTGCTGTCCTGCCTTTTTTACGTTCTCTTTATCGAGCAGATTCCCCTGATCATCCTGGCCCACAGGATGACAGGGAGCATAGAGGTGTTCCCCCTTTTATCCTTGCCCCTCTATATCCTGGCGGCAGATATCATGAATTCCGGCCGGATCACGGAAGAGATGTTTAAACTGGCAAGGGCCCTAGTGGGACACATCAAAGGCTCCATGGGGCATGTCAATGTGGTGGCCTCCATGATTTTTGCCGGAATGAGCGGATCAATTACGGCAGATACGGCAGGTCTTGGAAAAATTGAAATTCCCATGATGGTCAAGGCAGGCTACGATAAGCCCTTTGCCGTTGCCGTTACCGGTGCCAGTTCCATTATCGGTCCCATCATGCCGCCCAGCATACAGATGATTCTGTATGCCATGATTGCCGAACAGTCTGTGGGGCGGCTCTTTGTGGGAGGGGCTGTTCCCGGGGTGGTCAT
>JANQML010000269.1 GCA_028280105.1 Desulfobacula sp.
AGGCGCGCATAACGAGCTATGTAAGCCTTTCCCCAACGAAGAATACGGATAAAAAGACAAGTAAGATGGATAGGTTATTTTTACTCGATGCCTTAAGCAGTTTCAATCATAAAGTGGAGCCGGTTGATGACATTGGCCTCACTCATTCCGGCATCAAAATCCAGAAAGTGGAGTTTCATATCCGGATAGAGATCCTTTATCCGTTTTTCCACCCCTTTTGAAACAATGTGGTTGGCGATGCAGCCGAAGGGCTGCACACTGATAACGCTTTTGACACCCTGTGCCGAGAACATGGCAATCTCGCCCGGGATGAGCCAGCCTTCCCCGAACTGATTGGTCATGGTCAATATGTCGGATGCTTTTTTTGCCACCTGGCTGATATCCTCAAAAGGAACGGCATACCGGAATCTTGAGAATACTTTGTTGATCTGCTGCTGGTAGTTCTTCAGTTTCATTTCCAGGTAAATTCCCAGCAGATCAGATACTTTTCTGCGCCGGACCCGGGCTTTAATATTCTCCCTGTAATTGACAAGATCCTGAATGAAAAAATCGATAATGGGCGGTAATACCGGTTCGACCCCGTTATCGATTAACCGGTGGATCAGGTTCTGGCTGGCGAAATAATTGTATTTAACGTAAATTTCCCCGACCACACCGATTCTGGGGCATTGCCTGTGATGGACCGCAATGGTATTGAATTCTTCAACCGCCTGATTCAGCAACCTGAAAAGCTTGAAATAATCACTGGATATGATAGCCGGACCGACCTTTTGGGTAAAGTAGGCCCGAACTTTTTCAGCCCGGCCTTTGTGCACTTCCCTGGGTGCGGTTGAGTAGTACATCTTTGCAATACAGTCTGCATACATGGTGGCCATAAAGAGTATTTTCATTTTTTTCAACCAGTTTATGACGAACCCGGGTTGATCCAGCTTAGCCGGGTTACTGGTTACGGACAGGATGGGAATATCCCCGTACCCGGCCTTTACAACAGACTTTTGAATTAACGAAAAATAGCTGGACGCCCGGCACTGGCCGCCGGTCTGGGTGATGCCGACGGCAATTTTACCGGGATGATACCGCTCTGTCTTGAGTGCTTTCAAGATGTCGCCGATAACAAGGGTACCCGGATAGCAGATGTCGTTGGTTGCATATTGAAGCCCCAGTTCCACAGAGCGTCGATCCGGTTTGGGCAGCACCTTGAAATCATATCCCGCGTTTTTAAAGACGTACGGGATATAGTCTGAGTAATCTTCTGCAAAAAACGGCACCCAAATGGTCCGTTCCCTGTCTTTTTTCGAAAACCGGACATGGGGTCTTGGCACGGCGGTTTCAGAACGGCCGGATCCGGCGCCTTCCTTTAACGATTCAACCATGGACCGGAGCCTCAAACGGACAGACCCCGGGCTTGAAATCTCATCGACCTTGATCAGGGTCTGATTCTTCCCGTACCTGTTTAACAGGGCTTTGACCTCGTCAACGACAATGGCATCCGGCCCGCAACCAAACGAGTTGATCTGCACCATCTGGATATTTTCCGGCTGTTTCGCCACCCAGGAGGCGGCGTTAAAAATCCGGTTGGGCCAGGCCCACTGGGTAATCACCCGGACATTATCCAGGCCGGTTTTTAAAACCGGCACCGCATCTTCCGTGATGGTATCAATCCCCATCCGGCCCAACATGGCCGGCAGCTTATGGTTGATCAGGCTGTCTGCGTGATAGGGGCGTGAGGCAATGACAATGAGCAGGGATTGATCGGCAATTGCCTGCCGGACCAGTTGAGCGGATTTTTCCTGCATCTGCTCTTTAAAATCCCGATAGGCCTTCATTCCCGCCTGCACCCCTTTTTTCACAACCGATTTTTTTATGTTGAACAACCGTAAATATTCATAACAGGCCCTGGTCAGCAATTTCAGATCGGCAAAATTGATCACCGGGCGGTCCAGCGGAACCCCCCACCGCTTGAGCGGATTGACGGCACTTTCAATCACATCGGCATAGGATGAGACAAGGGGGCAGTTATATGAATTCAGAGCATATTCATACTCGTTCTGCTCATACACCACAATGGGAAAAAAGATCCGGTCCGCACCGTTCTGTGCCAAGTGATCAATGTGGCCGTGAACCAGTTTTGCCGGAAAGCAGATGTTGTCCGACATCACCGTTCCCATGGCCTTTTCGCTGATTTCGACCGTGGATGGCGGTGACAATACCAGCCCCAGTCCGCAATGGCTGAACAATGCATGCCAAAAAGGATAATGATCAAAGAATCCTAAAACACGCGGTATGCCGAGAATGATTGACGACCGGTCTTTTGTCGGCATTGGGTGGTCAAAGACCAGCCCGGATTTATAGGCGATAAAGTCAAATCCCTTTTTCCCGCTCCGGTCCTGAGATGAAAAACCGGGTGAAAAACCGGGTGAAAAATGAGCCTCGCATTTATTTCCTGAAAAGAAGGTATTCTGATTAAAAAAGTCAAACCGTGTTATCTGGCAGGTGTTTTCACATCCCTTACAGACCATCTGTTTTGTTTTATATTTTCCGGCCCGAACCTGATCTTGGTGATCCTGATCTTGACTCTCCGGGTCCTGGAAACCCGGATCCGCAAGTCCCTGAAAAACAGATCTCTTTTCAGGATGGCGCTCATGGGCAAACGCGGCAGCCAGTCCGGCACCGAAAGCGCCCATGAGTTCGGGCATGGTTGAGGTTTTAACCGAACATCCGGTCAACACCTCCATGGCCCTGAGAATGGAGGGATTTTTAAATGCACCGCCCTGAACCACAATATGATTTCCCAGCACCGACATATCATGGAGCTTCAACACCTTAAACAGGCAGTTTTTAATCACCGAATATGCCAAGCCGGCGCTGATGTCGGCTTTAGAGGCATTTTCGCGCAGGGACTGTTTGACTTTTGAGTTCATAAATACGGTGCACCGGGTTCCCAGGTCGCAGGGGGCCTTGGCCTGACAGGCCATCTGTCCGAATTCCCGGATCGTGTGCCCCAGGCCGCCGGCAAAGGTTTCCAGAAATGAACCGCATCCTGACGAACATGCCTCATTCACCTCGATCCGGCTGATTTTACCATTTTCAACAAACATGGCTTTCATATCCTGGCCACCGATATCCAGGATAAAAGAGACCTTTGGATCGATAAAAGATGCAGCGGTTTTATGGGCCAGGGTTTCAACAATGCCGTCATCAATGGAAAAAGCGGCCCGTATCAGGTCTTCTCCATATCCGGTAACGGCTGTCCGGGCGATCACCAGCGGTTTTCCCGCATCCTCAAGGGCTGTCCGGAAGGCATCAAGTCCTTTGGCAACGGTTTCAACCGGATGCCCGCTGTTGTTTTGATACCAGGAGAAGAGCACCTGCCTCTCTTCACCGATTGCAATAATCTTTGTGGTTGTGGAACCGGAATCAATCCCGATAAAACAGGTTTCACCCGGATACGCCTCTATACGGACGGACGGCACATCAATGGGGCCGGATCTTCTTTTCCACTTATCATATGCGGCGTCACTTTCAAAAAGAGGCTCCAGGCGCTTTTTAACAAAGCCGGCCGGTGCCGTCACCCGGTTCAGCTCCGACCGAAGCCGTGAAATTGATACCCCGGCCTGTCCGGTTCGATCGAAAAGAGCGGCCCCGGTGGCAGGGATCAATTCCGAATGTTCCGGGATTAAGAGATCTGAACGGGAAAAATTCAAAACCTGTAAGAAATGAGCGGCAAGTTCCGGCAGAAAAGAAAATACGCCCCCGCACAGGAGAATTCGCGGCCGGATCTCCTGCCCCCGCGCCAATGCGTTGATGCATTGAACGGCCACGGCGTGAAAAATGGATGCGGCAATGTCGGCATGGGGGACATTCCGGCTGAGCATGTTCTGGACATCGGTTTTGGCAAAGACCCCGCAGCGGGATGCCACCGGGTGGATGCGCCGGCCTTCTGCCGCCAGCAGATTCAGTTTCAGGGGGGATAGACCCATCAGATCGGCCATCTGATCGATAAAACTGCCGGTGCCGCCGGCACATGATCCGTTCATCCGGATATCCGGGGGCCGGCCCGGGTTAAAAAAGACCATCTTGGAATCTTCTCCCCCGATATCCACGGCGGTCCTGATTTCCGGATATCTCTTTTGAACCACCCCATGCATGGCCACGACTTCCTGGACAAAGGGCAGCGATAATTTTTCTGCCGTATCCAGGGCTGCCGAACCGGTCAATCGTAAATCAAGATAACACCCCGGATCCATCTCACTGATCCGGTTTAAAAATTGATCCACGGTTTTACCGATATCGGCATGGTGGCGCCGGTAATCTGAAAAAACAGCGCTGCCCTGTGAGTCAAGGAGAATAATCTTTGCAGTGGTGGAACCGATATCCAAGCCCGCTTTATAGATTCGTTTTTGAGCCATCCGGAATCTTCCTGTCCTGTTTACAGGTATCTTCTTTTTTTCTTAACCAGATTTTTTAATATTTTCAACCCCAAAAAAATTCAGGGTATTTAATATGGTTTAAAAGACCCAAATCCACCATCAAATTTTTATTCAGCATATGGGCCATGGGTTGCACCGCCTCCCTGGCCAACATACGGTGCCGAATGCAAGGCGGCAAGGCGTGACAACTGAGGGCGTATCAGCCATACGCCGCAGGGAGGAACCACCGCAGGCAACGCAGCAGGCGGGACCGTATGGTGGATCAGGGGAGAGAATAAACTTTATCGGACCGCCTGTTTCTGATATGAATACCTGCAAACAATGATTAAGTAAAGGAGCCGGCCCCCTTTTGACAAACAAGTGGCACATACTTTTCTGCGATGAAATGGAACAATTCTGCCCGGTAACGGAGTTCATCAATCAATGTCCGCCAAAGCATCAGGTAAAGGTCTTAAGGCTTCTTTCCCTGCTGGAGGAACAGGGGCCGATCCTGCCCCGGCCCTATGCGGACCTGCTCCGGGACGGTATCCATGAATTGCGGTTTAAACTCTCACAGGATAATGTCCGGGTCCTCTATTTTTTCTGCTATCAAAAATTTATTGTTCTTTATACGGCTTTTTATAAAAATAAACCCCGGGTATCGGAAAAAGAGATCCAAAAAGTCATCCAGTACAGGAACCGGTTTCTGAAAAAACTGTCTCCGGAAAAATTAGAGGAGACCTGGCGTGCTGTTTTTTAAACAAATAAAAGATGGAAAATTATCTGATCCCTGTTTTGAGTCCTTTTACAAAAAAGAGTGCCATATCTGTTCTCTGACAACCACCCTCATTTCAATGCTGGATAGAAAAAACGATCTGTCTGAAATCTTATCCACCCTCAAGATTCCTGAAAAAGATTATGCGCTGTTAAAGTCAGGAGACCGATGCGACCCGGAACAGGTGATCCGGCTGTGCCGCCACCTTGGAGTTGATACCCCTCCCCGGCCAGGCACCTGCCCCAGGCTGTCAAAAAAGCCGTCATAATCGATACCGGATAGGCCCGGACACATCCATTCCCGATTCGGTATCGCAAAGCGTTCCTGGTAATCTCTTTTTTCTTTGACTTTTAATATTTCACTAGTGTATTAGGACAATATGGAATTCAGAATTAACAGGGCGCTGCCGTTATCCATTAAGGAGCAACTGAAAAGACAGATCCGGGGAATGATAAACTCACGAGTTTTACGCCCCGGTGAATCCATGCCGTCCTGCAGCGACATGTCAGCGATTTTATCGATCAACCGGAATACAGTGGCCACCGTATACGCAGAACTCTCTTCCGAAGGGATTCTAACCAGTAACCGGGGAGCCGGAACCATGGTCAGCCAAACCGCAGAACCGAAAACCGAGCCCTCACTCAGCGACATAATCGACCGGGCATTTACCCGGGCCCAAAAATTAGGGTTTACCAGTGAGCAGATCACGGACCAGTTTTTCAGTTCCCTGGCTGCTCACACGGCCGCCCCGCCAAAAACCATCCTCATGGTCTGGTGCGACCCCATGACGGCAGCGGAAGTCGGTGAAACCCTTAAATCCAAACTGGGTGTCAGGATTAAAAGCCTTCTTGTGGAAGAGATCAAAGAAGACCCGGAACGGGCTGAAAAAGCCCTTCAGGGGGTTGATCTGGTGGTTACCAGCCTCAGCTATATTGAGTCGATTCTGCCCTTTGCCCAAAAAAAGGGGGTGGAAGTGACCGGTATCATCCTGACACCGGTGGGCCGGGTTCTCAATGAAATCGTCCGGCTGCCCAAGGGAACAACCCTGGGGTTTGTCTGTGTGAATAATCTGGCTGCAAAATCAACCTGCAAAGGGGTGCATCTGTCCGGTCAGGTTTCGTTACATACCATTTGGGCCGGGGCGGATGACAAAGAGCAATTAAAGGCAATGATATCTGAATGTGATGTCATTTTCGCCACCCACCATGTCTATGAGCAGGTCTTTCTTCTGAGCGGAAAAGAGAAAAAAATCATTCGGCTGGATGTCTCCCTGACCGATTCCAACATTCAGATAATCCGGGAACGGCTGATGAATCCATAAATACTTTTAACTCAGTGTTGCATAAAAATTTTTGTAAAAGGAAGGAAGCAGATGAACCCATTAAAAAGTGTCTATTTTATCGGTTGCGGGGTCCTGGCACCGGACATCAATCACATTGCCAAAAAACAGAATCTGACCTTCAAGAAAAAATTTCTGCCCGGCGGTCTTCACGAACGGCCGGAAGAACTGAAACAGCGTCTTCAGGCGGCAATTGATGATGCTGCCGCCGATGAAACCTGCCAGAGTATCATTGTGGGCTACGGGTTGTGCGGCAAGGGAGCCGTGGGTGTCCATGCCCCTCCGGGCGTTTCCCTGGTCTTTCCCAAAGTCCATGACTGCATCTCTCTCTTTTTAGGCAGCAACCAGGCCTACCAAAAAGAATTTAAAAAATTTCCTGGCACCTATTACATTTCCAACGGCTGGTACACGGAAAAGACCGAACCCAGAAAAGGAAAACCGGATCAGGTATGGGTCGGTTCACATGCAATGGGGTGTAAAGAGATCACCGATACGTACGGAGACAAAGACGGCAAAGACATCATCCGGTTTTTCAATGCCTGGCAAAAAAATTATCAGAGAGCGGCCTTTATTGATACAGGTACCGGACATACGGAACGCTCGGAAAAACATGCCAGGAAAATGGCGGAAAAGCACAATTGGATCTACCAGAGAATCGAAGGCAGCCTCTCTTTGATGACCCGGCTGGTCACTGCCACAGTTTCCGATGACCAGATCCTTGTGGTTCCGCCGGGTTATGTCACCACCTACTCTGCCGTTGAAAACGGATTGGCTGCCGCTCCCCGGACCCTGGAAGGGATGCAGGAGACATCAGGGTCCCGGTTTCTCGTCTTTGACAAATCGGAAGATAAGGGCGTATCCATCCAATACGGCCTTGGAATCGATGCCGGCGGCACATATACGGATGCGGCAATTTATGATTTTCACAACCAGGCGTTGCACAGTAAAAACAAGGCATTGACCACCAAATGGGATTTTTCCATCGGGATTGACAACGCCCTGTCCCGGCTGGATAAGGCAACCCTGGCCAGAGTTGACCTTGTTTCCGTTTCCACCACCCTGGCAACCAATGCCATTGTGGAAAACGAAGGCCAGAAAGCCGGACTGATCCTCATGTACGACGGGGGAAAAGATGCGGACCGGCTTATCCCCCACACACCCAAAGCCGTTGTTAAAGGGCGGCTGAATATTAAAGGGGAAGAGATCCAGGCCGTCGATCATAATGAAATCCGCCATGTGGCGTCGCAGATGGTTAAACAGCAGGGCGTTGCCGCATTTGCCGTTTCCGGCTATGCCGGTGCCGCCAACCCGGCCCATGAGCTGGAGGTGAAAGCCATCATTCAGGAAGAGACCGGAAAGGTCGTCACCTGCGGACACGAACTCTCCAGCCTGCTGAACTTTGTCGTCCGGGCACAGACGGCCGTGTTAAATGCCCGCATTATCCTCAGGATGATGAAATTCTTTGAAGAACTGGACTCTGTTCTTAAAAAGAGAGAGATTGATGCACCTGTGATGGTTGTTAAGGGAGACGGAACGCTGATGTCCGCCGCCATGGCCAGGGAACGGCCGGTTGAAACCATTCTGTCCGGACCGGCGGCCAGTGTGGCCGGTGCCAGGTTGCTCACCGGCCTGGACAATGCCATGGTGGTGGACATCGGCGGCACCACAACAGATACGGCCGATTTGTCCGACGGGCTGGTAACGGTCTGTGATCACGGTGCCCGGGTGGGTGGAATCGCCACCCATGTAAAAGCCCTTGACATGCAGACCGTGGGATTGGGCGGCGACAGCCTGATCCGGATGGACAGGGAAACGCTCTGTATCGGTCCCCGCCGGGTAGCGCCCGTGGTCTGGGCCGATTCCATGATTTCCGAAGGCATTGACGAGGCATTGACGTTCATGGAATTAAAACGGAAGCGGTCTCCGTCCACCCCTGTGCCTCACACCATATTAGCGGCAATGGAAGGCGAATTTCCATTCGAGCCGACCCCGGAAGAGAGGCGGATGTATCGGATCCTGCGTCAACGTCCCCATGCATTGGATGAATTGCCGGATTTGTTAAATCTGTTATCTGTCAACGCCTTGTCCATAGAGCGGCTGGAAGGAAGCGGCCTGGTACAGCGGTGCGGCCTGACACCCACGGATATTCTGCACATCAACGGCCGGTTTGAAAAATGGCGGCCAGATGCGGCCCGTAGGATGGTTAAAATCCTGGCAAGGCCCGCCCGGATGCAACCGGATGCCTTTATTGAACATGTATTGAAACAATTTGAATTTGAGCTGGCCAAAGAGTTGCTGAAAAAACAACTGGCCAAGAATGTACCTGTTGATGAAGATGCAGAAACACCATTGTCCGCCCACCTGATGGCGTGTATGCTTTCAGGCGGACAAGACGGATACCGGATTGAGGCCTTTCTTGAAAACCCGGTCATCGGTATTGGCGCGCCTGCCCATTTTTTTCTGCCCAATGCCGGAAAAAAACTGAATGCCCGGGTCATCATCCCCGATGATGCCGATGTGGCCAATGCCCTGGGTGCCATCTCCAGCCACATTATGATCAGGCAGCAGGTAACGATCCGCCCGGATGATACCGGCGGATTCCGGGTCGACGGCATTGAAGGCGGGCAGGTGTTCAACCGGATCGATACGGCTGAAAAATGGGCCGTGGACCGGTTGAAAACCCGGGTCCAGGAACTGGGCCGGTTTGCCGGAACCAGCCGTAAAACAGTGGAGATGGAGATTAAGGACCGCATTGTAAACGTGGGGGACGACACCTCCCTCTTTCTTGACCGGACCCTGTCGGCAACATTGTCCGGCAGCCCGGACCTGGTCCTTAAAACCGCCATGGCCGGTTAACGCATCGACCCGGTGCTTCATCCTTTGAACCTGGGGGCCTGCCAATTTTTCAGGCAGGGTCCCCGGGTTGGATAATATCCGGATAATATATTGGCGGGCCAAATTTCGGTGTTGCCTCCTGATCCGCCTTTGAAAATGGTCTTTTAAGGGCCCCAAAAAGAGCCTAACACATAAAAAATAAAACCTTATTTTTTTACTGAATTCAACATGTTATTCTTTTCCTCATTAAGATATTTTATCTGAATCAAAAAAAAATCTAAACTTTTCAAAAACCACTCCGATATAGGTAATAAATAATTCTTAAAAAATACTGCATTCAGTCTTATTGTATGTATTTTTTAGACTCTTATATTTATATAATTATTTATTATAATTATAAATAATATAGTTACGCCTAAAATTTATTTTTTAAAAAAAGTAATTTATTATTTTTTATTTCACTATTTTTAAGGTGATTTAAGAGAAATAAAAGACAAGTGTCTTTTATTAAGTATTCCAAATGACTATTAATTAAAAGGAACAGGCATTATGAGTAAAAAATTCAAATTCATCTTGTTAACCATCGGTTTTTTTGTATTGTTCATCCAGATTCAACCCGTATCTGCGCTTCCGATTGATGTGAATGACAGTTTTGACGGCCCGGTATTAAGGAGTGATCTGTGGACGGAACGATTTGTCCCCTCTCTTACAAAAGCAAACATTCTTCCCGGACAGTTTGCTTCAAATGATTTTATGCATGTTTTAACAAACACCTCCGGATCATACATATTGGAGTCTAACTTTTATTTTACTGGCGATTTTAACATTACTATAGATTTATATGTTGACTCACCTGACCATGGGGGGGTTAGGTTTTATAAATATGGTGAAGAACATAAAACTGTTCGCGGTGATCACGACCTTGGCACCTTCGGCGATACATGGGGGTTTGCAGGCGACCCTCTTGCAGGGTTTTTCGAAGGCTCTACACCATTATGGTCCGAACGCCCGACAGGCTACGAAACTTATTTGGCACGATACCAATGGCATCAGCTTCGAATCGCACGAACCGGTTCTCAAATAACAACCTATCACCGGGCGGGTAAGGACAATTCCAATCCTTGGGTTAAGGAAAATACGTTTTTTAATTTTTCCGGATCAATTTATGTTGATATTGCCTCTTCAAATGACAGTAATGGTGGTGACATTAGTGTGCTTTGGGACAATTTCACATCAGATGTACTGGCCAGTACCGATCCCAGCGGTTTCAGTGCTGTTCCGGAGCCCGGCACCATGGCCTTATTCGGGTTCGGACTTTTGGGCCTGGCCGGTATCGGCAGACGGAAAACCGTAAACATTTAACATCCGGTTTAAAGGCAGAACCATTTGCGGTTCTGCCTTTTTATCTCCCCTTACGGCCTATCGTTCAGTGGATTTACGATCCTTCCTCTTTTTCCTGAAGCCGTTTCTCCCACTTTTTTAATATCCTGTCCTGTATTCCTTTTTTTTGAATGGCATCAAATCCCCTTTGAAATTTTTCCACGATTTGATCATCCGTGGATGGGCTGAATGCCGCATAATTGTGGGAGGAGATCTCCTCAAGGTGCCAGATCTTCTCTATTTGACCGGGATCGTGGCCGTATAGTTTGAGATCATAACTGAGTCTTGCCGCGGCATAGGGCAGGATGTCGATTCGCCCCAAAAACAGCTTGCCGATATTCTGCCTGTCCTCGTTCACAAGCTGAACATCAAATCCCCTGCTCAACAGATACTGTGATTTTTGATCGTTTCGGGTGCTTCCCACCCTGTATTTTTTTAAATCATCCAATCTTAAGGGTTTGATATCTTTCCGGGTTTTCAATTTATACAGATTGACCGGATTGTCGGAAATCGGGCCGGCCCATTTAAACAAATTTTCTCTGTACGCGGTTCTCGATGTGGGAAACAAAACAATATTCTTTTGCCGCTCAAGCATCCGGTAGCCCCTTGCCCACGGATAAATAACGATATCGTGCCCGGCCATTCCGATCTCTTTTAACACGGCCTGAACGATTTCCACGGATTTTCCCGTGAGCCTGTTGTTTTCTATAAATGAATTCGGAGGCGCGTTTTCCGTAATAATGGTAAGCTGCTGGGCGGTTGCGCAACAGGAAAAGACCAGCAGATAGATGAGGACGAATAATTTTATCATACCCTTTTTAAATCTCTTTAAGTAACAAATTGCTACTTTGCTGAGTTAACGAGGCCATAAGCGGTGTCGTGTGCTAATGGTTCCAAGTCCACCAATATAACCGGAGATTACCATTGCCGACCGGGAATTGTCCAGAATTAGGTGGTTAAATTATCTAACAGGTGCAGCAAAACTCCGGCCACAGGAAGGAGATTTAAAATAAATGGCAGATATGACGATGGAAAGAGGCTGTTGGCCGGGTTATCGGTATAGGACCGACATGGCCTGCCGCATCTTTTCAATGGGTATCTGCCCCGGGGCAGAAGCGGTTTGCCCGATGGCAAAGGTAATGTCGGATCCGAAAACCCCCCCGGCAATCCGTGAAACAACCCCCTGTTCTCCCATGGCAATGGTGACCAGGGGGATCTCAACCTTTCCCTGTCTTGCCCTTAGGGTGGCTCCCATTAAGACCAGCACATCGCCGTAATTTCGGGGGGTCACTGCAATTTTTGCAATGTCCGCACCTGAATCCTGGGCCCGGACCAGAATATCCAGCAGTTCGTCTTCTTTGGGGGTTTCCTTGAAATTATGGGAGGAGAGAATCACTTTTACACCGTATCTGCCGGCCACATCAATAATGGAACGGATAAAATCATCATCATTGCACAACTCAATATCGATGATATCGGGCAGTCCGGTTTCAGCACAGGCAGAGATTAGTTCCAGCCGGAACTGACGGGGAATCCGTTGTAAACCGCCTTCAAGATCAATCCGGCAGGTAAGGATCAGCGGAATCGGCCCCATGGTTTTGCGTAAAGCCTTTAAAGAATCAATGCAGGTATCAATATCCGTTACAGGACCGTATCCGTCAATCCGCCATTCCAGAAGATCCGGATTCAACCGGATTAACGCTTCTGCCTGGCGAATCAGATCGACCTTATCTGTGGCAACAACGGGCAGACAGATAAGGGGCGTCTCCCCGCCGATAACCCTGTTTTTTACCTGAACCTGCTTTTTACTTTGAAGACTCATGATCCTGCCCTATGGTTACCGTTTCTCTTCACCCGACAAATAAAATCAGCCCGGGTCTCATCCCGCGCCGTTACCAGATACCCTTTTTGATACCCCGGGAGAGCTTAAAAAGCAATAGTTGGCAAATTGAAATGATGCCCAATTGGGAACTATTTCAGCCGGATCACCCTCAACCCGTCCAGCCTCAGGCGGGAGGATTCAATGGCGGCAGTCAGTTCATCCCGGTGCCCGCAGATCTGATCGATTTCCCGCGGATGAATCCCGGGGTTCACTTTTATCAGGGTTTCAAGCCGGGCCTGTTCCCTGCCCAGGGTGAGGGCCACTTTTTCCCGGGCCTGCCGGATGATCCGGCCGGCCCTCTTTTCCGCGGCCTGTTCGGCAGACTGTATCAGATCCGGGATCAGCTCCGGCCGGATCTGCATCATTTCCCGGAGCCATTGCGGGGAATCCTTCTCAACCCGGGAATCCAGACGGCCCCAATCGTACCTGTCCGTCACATCCATGCCCTGATCCGCCCCCGGGTATTTTAAAAGAACACGGATGGGGGATGCGGGCATGAATCTCGTCACCTGGAGGGCCCCGGAAGAGACGGTCTCCAGAATAAAGAGAGCATCCAGCAGAAGGCCCGGACCGTCTTCATGGGAAAGGCAGCCCAGGGCACAATTTCCCTTTCCGCTCTGAATCACATAGTCCATGACCTTCTGGACATAGGGATGATCCGGGCTGTAAAAATCCAGGTCTTCCCGTTCAACAGCAGTCTGCCGGTTAAAGGTGATCCGGTTCAACCGGTCCGGATGGCCGGGCAGCGGAAACCCGTCCGCCACCTGCCCGGGAATTTTGAATAAAACCGGGCCGGTCCGGGCAGGGGATTCCGGGTGATCATAGTCGATACCATATTCATCCAGAAGAGACAGAAAAAGCGGCGCAAGGGGATTACGGTCCTCCTGCTGCCGGATCTGGCCGATGAGTTCGGCAGCCGGTTCCGGCCTGTAGGAACTGAGTGCCAGCAGAATATCCCGTCCCTTTTCAAGCCGGGATGCAATGGTTTTACAATAATCCCGCGTCTCCGTGATGAGCTGTTCTGTTTCTGCTTCATCCCGGACACGGTCCGGCAAGGCCCGGCACAAGAGCCGGTCCAGCCTCTGTTTAAACTGCATATAAATCCGGTGCACACCGGGCACATTGGTTTCAAAGGCGTTCAAGCCGTCCGCATACCATCGCGCCAGCAGCGCATACGCGGTATGGTTGACAACCGGAACATGGATAAGAATATCCTCTTTCTGCCCGATCCGGTCGAGCCGGCCGATCCGCTGTTCCAAGAGTTCCGGATTGGCCGGCAGGTCGAATAAAAAGAGATGGCGGCTGAACTGAAAATTACGCCCTTCGCTCCCGATTTCAGAGCAGATCAGAATCCGGGCCCCGTCGGTTTGTGAGAACCAGGCGGCATTCCGGTCCCGCTGCATCAGGGTCATGGTTTCGTCAAACCCGACGCTTTTTATATTGATGCGGGTCTCCAGGGCCTGTTTCACGGCAGCCGCTTTAACCGGGGAGGTACAGATCAGCAAAAACTTATCGTCCGGATACGTCTTTAACACGGTTACCAGTTGGACAATCCTCGGATCATCTGCCAGATTAAAATCAAGCCTGCTGGATTGCCTGTCCGGACCGTCATGCCGGAACTCCAGATCGATCAAACCGGTCCGTTCCGTGTCCGCATCCAGGTGATAGATCAGGGCGGTCCGTTTGGGAAATCCTTTTACCACCTGCCGGGTATTTCTGAATAAGACCCGGCCGGGACCATAGGCATCCAGTATATGGTCATAGGGTTCTTTTTCTTCAACAAGGCGCTTAATGGAGGCGGCAAGGGGCTGGTACCCTTCCATCTCTTCCAGGTAGGCATTCATATCATAATACCGTTCCGGGTCCAGCAGTTTCAGATGGGAAAAATAATTGTCAAACCCCATCTGTTCCGGAGTGGCGGAAAGCAGCAAGAGCCCTTTGGTGCACCGGGCCATCTTTTCAAAAAAGGGATAGTTGTCATGATGGGGGTCAATATGGTGGATTTCATCGATGACGACCATGTCCCAGCCCGCATCCAGGATCAGTGAATGAATACCGGTATCTCTTTCCAAATCCGCCATACTGATGATACCGGTCTGGTCCTCGGTAAACGGATTCGTACCCGGTTGAAAGGAGAGAACCTCTTGAATCACCGACCGGTTAAAGAGCCGGAACGAGAGATTAAATTTCCTGTATAATTCAAAAAACCATTGATGGACAAGGGGATCCGGAACAATAATCAATACCCGGCTCACCCGTTCACAGACCAGCAGATGATGGAGAATCAGACCGGCCTCGACGGTTTTTCCAAGCCCGGTCTCATCGGCCAGAAGCACCCGGGGGATCAACCGGGAACAGACCTCTTTTGCAATGTAAAACTGATGGGGAATCAGGTCGATCTGTCCGCCTAAAAAGCCCCTGGCAGGCGAATGTTCATATTCTCTTTTAAACTCAAGTATCCGGTATCTCAGGCCAAAGGCTTCGGGATCGTCATAGAGTCCGGCATGGAGCCGTTCCCCGGGAAGGGAGAAGCCGACGGCATCGTCGATCATGGATTCGGGAATCGATTGGCCGGTTGAAAAATAAGTCAACAGCCCCTTTGACTCTTCGACCCGCCCAATGGTTGCCGATCTGCCGTCTTTCAGGGTAACCGCATCACCGGGCTTGAAACGAATCCGTTTAAGGGGGGCGGACTCAAGGGTATACTCTCTGGTGCAATGACCGGACTCAAATGTCAGGAAGAGTCTTCGCCGGGAGATCCCTGTCAGCACACCCAGGCCCAGTTCGGGTTCGGCCAGGCTGATCCACCGTTGTCCTTTTGCAAACAGGGTCACGGATTTCCCCAATGCCGGCAAATTCCGGGCAAGGGTGTCATTGGAAGGGGGGCTAAGATTTTTTTCATGGCTGTTGTAACTGTGGGGGGAAATCAAACCGAATCTGCCGTGTCCGGAACAGTATACTGACAAATCATCTTATATAAGATATCCGCTTTCACGGGTTTGGCGATATAATCGTTCATTCCGGCCTCAAGGCATTTTTCACGATCCCCTTTCATGGCATTGGCCGTCATGGCAATGATGGGAACATCCCGATATCTGTCCGTGCTGTTCCGGATGGCTTGAGTGGCTTCAAACCCGTCCATTTCCGGCATCTGGACATCCATAAGCAGAATATCATACGGGTTTTTCTTCAGGGCTTCAAGGGCTTCTCTACCGTTGTCAGCCACATCCGCCCTGTATCCTAATTTTTTGAGCATCAAAAGGGCCACCTTCTGGTTGATCTTATTGTCTTCCACCAGCAGAATCCGGGTCAGCTTCTTTTTCTGCTCTTTTAACGTATACCGGGTGACCAGAGGCTTCTCAGGCGGTTTACCCTCTCCCTCTTTTTCTGCCGGCCTGTTGGGTTTGGTTACCGGTTCCGATAGTACGGTGAGGATGGCGCCATGCAAATCGGACTGCCTGATGGGTTTATTAAAATATCCGTCAAACCCGGCACTCTTCATTTTAGCGGCATCACCCCGAAATCCCCTTGATGTCAGCAGAATCATGCGGACGGCTGAGAGGCTTTTATCCGCTTTGATTCTTTCGGCCAGCCGGGTGCCGTCCATATCCGGCATCACCATGTCAATCAGGATCACATCATACGGGCGGCCGGCAGCCGCTGCATTCTTCATCTCCACCAGGGCCATTGACCCGGAATCGACCACGGTGGGTGAACACTTCCATGATTCCAGGTATGTCCGGATGATTTTCCGGTTCAGCGGATTTTCATCCACAGCCAAAATCCGCCGGTTTTGGATATGCCGGGGAAAAGAAAAACCACCGGTTGGATCCGGGGTATCCGGCTGTTTTTCAAACCACCCGGTAAACCAAAATTCCGACCCTTTCCCCTCGATGGAATTGACGCCGATCTCTCCGTCCATCAGCTTTGTCAGCCGCTTTGAGATGACAAGCCCCAGACCGGTGCCGCCGTATTTCCGGGTTGTGGATGTATCCACCTGGGAAAAGGTTTTAAATAACCGGGAAATCTTATCCCGCGGGATCCCGATACCGGTATCAACCACCTGAAACAAAATTTTAACCCGGGTTTTTGTCTCGTCTTCCAAACGGGTTCTAATCGTTACCGACCCTTTTGGGGTGAATTTAACGGCATTGGCAGACAGATTTAAAATCACCTGCCGCAACCGCCCCGGATCTCCTTTCAGCAGAGCCGGAACATCGGGATCGACAAACCCTGCTATCTCAAGGCCTTTGTTGCCGGCCTTTACCGCCACCAGCTCAACGATTTCCTCAAGCGTGGTCCGGATATCAAAATCCATGTTTTCAAATTCAAGTTTGCCGGCTTCTATCTTTGAGAAATCGAGGATGTCGTTGACAACACTTAACAGCGCCTTGGAACTGCTCTTTATACTCCCGGCATAATCCAGCTGGGTTTCGTCCAGGTCAGTGTCAAGAAGGAAGTCGGTCATCCCCATGATGCCGTTCATGGGTGTCCGGATTTCATGACTCATGTTGGCCAGGAAATCACCCTTGGCATGATTGGCCGCTTCAGCCTCCTCTTTGGCCTTCTTTAGGGCTATTTCCGCCTTTTTCCGTTCATTGTTTTCCTGCTGAAGCCGTTTATTTGCAGCCAGCAGTTCCCGGGTTCTCTTCTTTACATTGTCCTCAAGCCGGTCCTGGGAGGATGTCAGATCCTGAAATGAGATTCGAAGCTGATTTGCCATGTCGTTAAATGTAACTGCCAGCAAAGAGAGTTCATCTTTTCCACCCGTCTCTGCCCTGTGTGTCAGCATCCCTTTTTTAAAGGCATCTGCACTCTTTTTTAAATCTGTAATGGGAATGGTAATACTTCTGGTAATCAGCAGGGCTGAAAAAAAAGAAAAAGCAATGACACACAGATACCCTGCCGTATACAACCAGAAACGTCTATCGGCATTCTTTCTGCTGTACTGGTTCATCTGGTTGATGAAGATCTCATTCAGTCTCACCAGCCGGTCGATCCGCTGGCCGATTTCATGGCCGGTATTTGAAGCCAGGAATGCGATACGAACGGCTTCAGGGAAATCATTGGCCTGCTGACAGTCCTGTACCCTCTCAATCTGGCGGATAAACCGGTCCAATACGGTGATCAGGGAAACAAAAGAGTTCTTGATCTCGGCAAATTCAGTCAACTCCTCCACCCGGGTTAACAAGGTCTTTGCTTTTTTTGCATCTGTTAGGGCATCGGATGCGGAAGGCAGATAATCATTGACAAACCGGTATAGGTTCAACTGGGACTGGATGACGTTTGCAGAGGCTTCCAGCAAAAGACGGTCAGACCGGCCGTCTACTTCTATAAACTGCTCCAGATCGTTCAGTGCCTGCCGCTGAAACAGACTGAAAAACGGGATTGAACCGCCGACAATCAACACAAGAATAATAAACGCCCCCAAAATGCGCTTGCGAACCGTTACCGTTCTTAAAAAATCAATCAATTCCGTCAATCCTATATATATCTATATATCCGTCCGATCATCCACCGCCTGAACAATTCACTGCCGGATGTAAAACTTCCGCCATAAACGGAAGGACGGAATATACCGTTTCCCCGGTGTTTCAGACCTAATCCGGATATTTGAGTGAAAACATATAAATGACAAACAATCACACTCTTTTTCAAAAGACACGAACAATTTAATTTGAATGTATGTTTGTAAACCGATGAATGGTTCTAATTTAACCGACGCAGCCCGGCTGTGTCAACGATTATAGCAAATGACAAAAATATGTTCCGAAGAAAAAGGGCTTGATAATGTCAAGCTCTCTGAAAGGGCCGGAAGCCTTGGCGTCATCTGCTGTTCAACCCGTAGTATAAAAAACTTAATCGGAACGTTATTTTGACAACCACTACAGCTAAACCAAATCAAAATTTGTTTTAGTTGACAATGGGCTGAACAAAAAGGAGAATTACAATTTTCTTTTATCAATCACCCGGGTGCCCTTGCCGTCAAATCGTTCCAGGGTCTTTTCTTCCACCAGCTTTATTTCCACCCCGATTCCCAGTTCCGATGCAAACCGTTTTTTGATGCCGTCCACCAGGGCCCGCTGTTTTTTCATTTCGTCGAAAAACAGGGATTCAACCGCTTCGACCATGATCGTGAGTCTGTCCTCATTATTTTCGCGTTCAACAATCAACCGGTAATGGGGTTCGGTCCCTTCAATGTCGAATAGAATCGATTCTATCTGGGTGGGAAAAACATTCACACCTTTGATAATCAGCATGTCATCGGTGCGGCCCAGAATCCGGCTCATGCGATGGAAGGTCCGGCCGCAGGGGCAGGGCTCCGTGATCAGACGGGTCAGATCCCTTGTCCGGTAACGGATGACGGGAAAGGCTTCTTTGGTCAGGGTGGTGATGACCAGCTCCCCGGTTTCCCCGGGATTGACAGGCTCCAGTGTATCCGGGTTCAACACTTCTGCTAAAAAATGGTCTTCATTGATATGCAGCCCGCTGCATTCCTGGCACTCCCCGGCAACCCCCGGCCCCATCACTTCGGAAAGGCCGTAATTGTCCGTTGCCCTGATCCCCAGCCGCTCGTTGATTTCCCTGCGCATGGCCTCGGACCAGGGCTCTGCTCCAAACAGCCCGTATCTCAGGGAAAGACCGTGGGAATTGATTCCCATATCCATCATCACGTCGGCCATTTTAAGCGCATAGGACGGGGTGCAGACAAGGGCGGTGGTTTTAAAATCCTGCATGATCTGGATCTGCCGTTTGGTATTTCCCGAAGAGATGGGGATCACGGAGGCCCCCAGCCGTTCCGCCCCGT
>JANQML010000296.1 GCA_028280105.1 Desulfobacula sp.
GGCAAGCTACTCACTTCCGAATAAGTATTTGGAGGAATTAGGCTTGTTTGACATGAGGACAGTACAGACAGGGATTTCTGTCTTAACCATTTAAGATAAGATATGCATGAGCTGTATACGAGGCCCGTACGTACGGTTCTGTGAGAGGGATGAGACCGGATTAATTACCCGGTCTCACCCTACTCGATAACACGGCTGTGTATGGTCTCTTTACCGGCCGAAAGCGTGGCCATCTGAAAAGAACCAAGATTCGAAAACGGTTTAATCGCCCGGAAGGTCTGCCGCACACATTATGTTTTATATCTTGAATTCAGACACAATCCGGTTCAGACGGTCGGCGATATTTTTCAACTCACCCGCACTCTGGCTGACATCACTGCTCATCTGGCTGATTTTGTTTGACGAACGGTCTACATCTGAAATCTCACTTGCCACCTCTTGTGAAGATGACGAACTTTGGGCCACATTCCGGGTCATTTCCCGGATACCTTCGGATGCCTGGGAAACATTGGAGGCGATTTCACGGGTCGTAACCGCCTGTTCCTCCACAGCAGATGCAATGGAAGACACAATATCGTTGACCTCCTGGATCACTTCCATAATCCGGCTGATATCCTTAACAGAGACCTGGGTGGAATCCTGGATGCCTTCAATTTTTTCACGAATCTCTTCGGTGGCATCTGTTGTCTGCCGTGCAAGGTCTTTAATCTCTCCGGCCACCACGGCAAATCCCTTGCCGGCTTCCCCTGCCCTGGCTGCCTCAATGGTGGCGTTCAATGCCAGCAGATTGGTCTGGGCCGAAATGTTGGTGATGGTTTCAGTCACCTTGTCGATGGACAGGGCTGCCGTACCCAGCTCATTGATCCGGGTGGATACTTCCCGGGTCTGTATCACGGCATCTGCCGTTGTGGTTCTGGCGGTTTCGGAATTTTGGGAGATCTGTTCAATGGTCTGGGCCATCTGTTCGGATGCTTCGGATACAAGGCTTACATTTGTGAACGCCTCTTCTGCCGCAGCGGCAACAGAGTTCATATTGGCGCTCATCTGCTCTGCCGCTCCGGCAACCGTGCCCGACCGGCTGGCCACATCGTCGGCATTACCGGCCATCTCTCCTGAAATCTGTGTCAAGGCGCCGGAAGAGGAGACCAGGGACCGGCTTTCCGATGTCAGATCACCAAATATCTGAACCAGCCGTTTGCGCATATCTTCCATGCCGTCCAGCAACCGCCCGGTTTCATCCGCAGTCTTGGACCGGATTTCCCGCGTCAGGTCTCCGGCCGACATCAGGCCGGCCGTTTCAACGGCCTGGTTGATCGGTCCCATGATAATCCGGGTTAGGAAAAACCCCACTGCAGCACAGAGGGCAAAGCCGGAAACAAGAAGGATCCATTCAATGGTTTGCAGTAAATTGGATTGTTTTTGAACATTTTTTTGATCCGTTGCCAGCAGGGTCTTCTGGCGGGCAAGCAGGCCGGAGACTTGTTCCTGTATGGATCTGGCAACCGGCGCCGCCCGGGTTTTCAACCATGCATTGGCCAGGTTCCGGTTATCACCGGATTGGATTTCAAACATCTGGCTCACCAGGGGCTCCAATTGGGCCCGGGCCTGTGAAAATTGTTTAAACCGGTCGTATTGTTCCGGGGTTACCATTTTGATGCTGTCATTAAAATCTTTAAATCGTTTGCTGTTTTTTTCCCAGGCCGTGTGAAAGGCTTTTTCATATTTTTCATCTCCGGAGATGAGGTAGGAACGGACATTGGCGACCCCCACGGCGGTGGTTCCGCGTAAATCCGCCATCATGCCCAAAAGTGCCTTTCTTTTATCATTGGCCTCCAACGTGCCTTCAAGATTGATGATGGCAGTCAGTTCCGCCACCATTATATCCGACAGCGGGGTGGCCTTTTCAAACAGAAGTTTGAGTGCCGGCGTATTATCCACTGTCCGGGCAATATCTTCGATTTCCCTTTGAAACGCTTCCAGCCGGGCAGCGTTTGAGATAATCTCCTTAAGGGCTTCCCGGTCGTCATGGGACTCCCATTCCGTGGAAAATTGTTTGAGCCTGTCCAGGGACGGATTAATCTCCTCGTCCCAGACTTTTTTCCGGTCCTGCCTGAAAGAATCCTCTCCAAGAATAATCCAGCCCCTTAACGAGGCCAGGGAATGGTTCATGCCGTTGAGCAGCACCAGGACCGACTGGCTTGCCGGAACCCGCTGGTCTACCAACCGGTCCACAACAGCCGTCATCTTGTTGACCTGGACAATGGTGATAATAACCGCAATAAACAGAATCACGGCAACAATTGCATAGCCCATCCCGATTTTTAAACCGAGTTTTAAATTTTTAACCATGTTAACCTTTTCCTCCGGTTTTTATTTGGATTCCATTGTTTTTACCAGTTGTTCAAGCATGTCGATCTGGTCCAGCAAATATTCCATTGCCACGGCTTCCTGGTGGACATCGGACGGCGTTTTCCCTTTAACGGGAATGGGTAACGGTGTGGCGCTGATGGTTCCTGTGGCGATTTTAAGCAGGTTGATCTCTGCGATAATGATCTGGGTCTGGATAAATACATCCGCGGGAAAAATTTTTACACCGGGCTCCAGCATGGGAACCGAAATCGGGGCCAGCCCGAAATGACGGCGTGCCTTATTGATTTTTCCCCTTGCTTTCAGGGTCTCTTTTATCACATCCAAAGGGGTCAGGCCGGGCGGGCTTTTGGCGACATCCACCCGGTAGCGCCGGGCCGGATCAATCTTTCCGAGAATTGATTTAACGTCGTTGCGGGCCCGGTACATCTGGGCAAAGACGTCATTGGGGGTAATCTGCTTTGCCCCGCCAAGCTGGTTGATTTTCAAATAGACGGAAACCAACTTTGAAAACACATGGGTCGGTGTTTTTCCGGTGAATCGGTTGAGCTGGGTGTCAATTCCCCGCACCCCCTTGTGCCGGGCGATGCGGCTCACCTCGGCCACCACCATTTCTCCCAGCAGGTATACGTCTCCGGGCTTGTAATCTCTTGATGTGGCAATAATGATGGGGATCGGTATCATGTCGTTTTTTAATTGAAAGTTGTGAATGGCCTTAATGGAGGATACGGCCATCTGATAGACATGCATGGGTTTTAATCCTTTTTCGATCAATGGTGTTGCCCGGCTGAAAGTGTCCCCGGACCTTCTGAGGATATTGTCCAGATTCCGGTCCGCCAGATCAAAGAGTCCATACACGTCGTTGGGCGTGATGGCGGCATAGCCGGTCGAACCCATGGGTCCTGAAATAAGAATGGCCAGGAGAGACGAAAAAAGCAATGGTCTGAACAGCTTTTGGATCGTCATTACTCTTTTGAATAATTGTTTTGTCAGTATCATTTTTGATCTCCTGTTTTTTAATTATTGGCACACGGCATAACCATGGTTAACCGAATTCATTAAAATAATAATTTATACTTTGAAGCGTCATTGATCTTCCATGGTTCAAAACGCCGGGATGGTAAGGCAACGGGCATACCATTTTTTGATCCTGCCGGGATATTTTTTTATGATTTATCGGTGAAAAAAATACGTTTGACGATAAACAATTTTTTTGTCGCATTGCCCGGAACGCTGCGAACTTTTTTAAAAGGCGATTTTTTAAAAAATAATGATTCTGATTTGGTTTTTATTTGATTCCGGTCCTTTATAAATATCACACCGATCTTTTTTTTTCCATGGAGAAAAAAGATCAGGTGAAAAAAGATCAATCAGAATTTAACGGTTAAAATTTTTATCTGTATAGGATCGACGACGCAAATCGTCTTCATTTAAGCGGACGATTTGGGTTAAAACGGCCAGACTTTTGGAATCAGCCAGGCTGAGGAGAGGATCACCAAGATGTTCAGGGGCATGCCCAATTTGATATAATCGGAGAACCGGTATCCGCCCGGGCCATAGACGAGCAGGTTGGTCTGGTATCCGATGGGTGCGGCATAACAGGCACTGGCACCAAAACAGATGCCGATGATGAATGGCTTGGGATCGACGCCCAATGAGACAGCCGTTGAAACGGCAATGGGCAGCAGGAGCACGGCAGTGGCATTGTTGCTTAAAATATGGGTGCAGATGCTGGTTAAAATGATCAGTCCCAGCAGCACCCGGTCGGGCCCCATGCCTTCAAACAGGCTTAGGAACATGTGGGCGTATAACTGGGTGGCCCCTGTCTGCTGCATACCCGCTCCCAGAGCAATGGTGCCGATGATCAAGAGCAGTACATTCGATTCAAGCGACCGGTAGGCATCTTTCAGGCTGAGGCAGTGGGTCAGGGTCATTAAAAGCACACCGGCAAGGGAGCAGATCATGATATCGGCCAGCCCGAATGTGGCACTGATGACGACACCTGAAAAAATTCCGGTTGCCAGGCGTGCCTTTTCCCTGTTGATCATGGCGTGGTGGATATCTTCAATGAGAATAAAATCAGATGAGTTCCGGATCTTTGAAAGTTTGTTCCGGGGGCACCGCACCAGGATGACGTCCCCGATTTTCAGTTTTGCCTTTTGAACCATCCGATAGGAATAGTGGCTGTGACGGGTGCGGATGGCCAGAATTTGGATATCGGAATCATTTTGAAGATCGGTGGACATCAATGGTTCGCGAAGCAGTCTGGACATGGGCGGGACAATCACCTCAACGATCAGGTCATCTTTCATCCCGCTGCCGAATACCATCTGTTCTCGCCCGTGGGCCAGTTCCAGACTCTTTTTTTTCAGACAATCGACAAGGTCTTCAGCCGATCCCTTGACCAGCAGGATATCATTGACCTCAACCGTCAACCGGGTTCGGACCGGGTCAAAGGTATTATCGGAACGGAAAATTTCCACAATACTTAGGCCCATGGTGTCCCGGGTGTACTCGTCAATATTATCCATACCGATCAGGGGGCTGTTTTCGGGAACAATCAACTCTGCAATATACCGCTTTTGCTTTCCTTCATCCGGTTCGCATACCGGTGCAATCCGTTCGGGCATGAGCCGGCTGGCGGTGATGAGCAGAAAAATCAATCCGGCAA
>JANQML010000253.1 GCA_028280105.1 Desulfobacula sp.
CGGTCAGCTGACAAGCAATGAGCTCGAAGAGATGCTGGCCAACGGCCCGCCCATGAACGGTATGAACAAAATGGGGGGCATGGGCGGCATGGGCGGTGGCATTGATGTCACAACGATCTTAGATCAGGAGGATGAAGATGGTGACGGTACCATCAGCCAGGAAGAATCCAGACTTACAGATGAACTCTTTTCAAGTATTGATGAGAACCAGGATGGAGTCCTTACTGCTGAAGAGATCGAGAAAGGCCTGGAAAATCGTAACCCGCAGACGGGCCAAATGCCCGGTGCGCAATCCGGTTTAACGCTGGATCAGCAGACTGCCATGGATGCATACTATAACGTCATGCAGTCATTAACCTCAGGCTATTCCGCAAATCAGGATGAAATTTATTGGAACAGTATCATGGGTGTGATGGCATAGTAACACGGGCCAGCCATGCCCTATTCCGGTCGGGGTCTGCATGTGTCCAGCAGGTCCCGGCTGCCTGAAAAGTGAAGAAAAATTGAAGATCCATGCGGGCCGCTTGCAAAAGGGGGGAAAGGATATTAATGAATACCAGTAATGAAACTATCGTATAAAATATTTACGGCGTCTCTGCTGGTCTCCTTTCTCATACTTATTTCCAACATGGTTGTTGTCCGGTTTTATCTGTTTCGGGATTTCAAAGAGATGGAATCCCACATGATGGGGGAAATGTTTGCGGTGCTGTCTGATGACCTGGCCATTGAATACCAAAAAGAAAGGTCCTGGGACCGGTTTAAAAATAATAAAGCGCTGTTCAATCAGTTTGTAAAAAAAACACTTCACGGCAGTCGCGGCCTGTTTCCAATTCCTAAGCCCCCGTTCTTTGGAGATAAGAAAATAAAACTGCCCCACCAACGAATCGCATTGTACTCTTCTGGAAAAATCCATATCGCAGGGCCTTCTGACATGAACAAACGCGCCCTTGTCTTCAACCCCATAATGATTGAGGACATAACAGTCGGTTTTTTAGGCTTTCAGCGGATGGAGCGGATGCCGTTCCCGTTTGCAAGCCCCTTTTTCAAGACCCGGATGCACATTCTGTATACCATAGGGATCATCCTCTTCGTTTTATCCGGTGCTGTTACCTATGTGCTGTCCCGCTATATCATGGCCCCTGTGGATCAGCTGATCCAAGGGACCAATGCCCTGACCCGGTATCAGTTTGATATCCGGATCAAAGTGAGAGCAAAAGATGAACTGGGCCAGCTTGCCAGGGATTTCAATCACATGGCCCAGACCCTGGGTAAATATGAATCCATGAGAAAACAATGGGTGATGGATATATCCCATGAGCTTCGAACCCCCTTATCCGTGATTAAAGGGGAGACCGAAGCCATGATCGACGGAATAGAACCGCTGACTATGGGACAGCTTAAATCCATCCACAGCGAAACGCTCTATCTGGAAAAAATCGTAAATGACCTTCATATGCTGTCAAAAGCAGACTCTGGTGTACTGCACATGAAAAGAAAAGCCATTCAGCCGGTCCGTTTACTGGAAGACACCCTAGGCGTTTATGAAAACCGGCTGGCTGCCCGGGGCCTGGTGGTAAAAAAGGTGTTAAGGAACACCCAGACCACCATTTTCGGAGACAAAGACCGCTTAAAGCGTGTGTTCATAAATATCATTGACAATGCCATAAAATATTCAAGCGTTCCGGGATCTGTTCTTTTTCAGGACGATATAGAAAAAACAAGGCTGTGTATCCGTATCACAGACACAGGCCCCGGAGTTTCGCCCGACATCCTTGATAAACTGTTCGACCGCCTTTTCCGGGCCGATCCCTCCCGCAGCCGGGAGCATGGCGGCTCAGGACTTGGGCTGGCCTTGTGCAAAGCCATTATCGAAGCCCACCAGGGAACAATAACGGCAAAAAACGCTGATTCGGGCGGCCTTGAAATCAAGATTGAATTGCCTCTCTGCTGAACAAATGAGCGATCAACCCAGCATATTGATTGTTGAAGACCAGAAAAAAGTGGCCCGGCTCTTATCTGCCTATTTTCTTGCGGAAGATTTCAAGGTGGATGTCCTTCACCATGGAGACCAGGTGATTTCATCGGTCATTGAAAACAGGCCGGATATCATCCTTTTGGATATCATGCTTCCGGGACTGGACGGGGTTACCATATGCCGGCATATCCGGAAGATCGATGCCATTCCAATTATCATGATTACGGCCAGGGTCGATGAAACCAGCATTCTTGAGGGACTGGAAACCGGTGCCGATGATTATATCTGCAAGCCGTTCAGCCCCAAGCAAGTGGTTGCCCGGGTGAAAACCGTGTTGAGACGATGCGGCTACGACAAAGCAAAGGCCCCCAGACAGGTGGGGTTGTTCTCCGTCCAAAGCGATTTCAGAGATGTCAGCATTGGCAGCAAATTACTGAACCTGACCCCTGTTGAATTCGGCATTTTGTCCATAATGATGAACCGCCCCAACACCATATTCTCAAGGCAGGAACTGCTTTCCATGGTCCAGGGATATGAGCATGGCGGGTATGAACGCACCATTGATACCCATATCAAGAACCTGAGAAAAAAAATTGCATCTACCCTGCCGAATCAACAGGTTATCGTTTCAGTTTATGGCGCAGGCTATAAATTCTGCCCGGAATAAGCTGTTTCACCCAGTTAATCTAACAGATCCGCTTGAGCAGATACCAAAAATGATTTCCCCAGTGAAACGTGAAGCAACGGCTCCCATATCATTACAAAGTTCACCCGAAAAATAATGGATTTGTTGTCATAATTTTTTTGCCAATCTGGTGTATCATGCTCCCCAGCCTCCTTGATTGGGTTAAGGATTGTTGAGTTGGCACTTAGAATCCTTACCACAAGGAGGCTTTTTCGGCTGGTAAAAAGTTCACCCAAAAACGCTACTTTCACTTCGTTATTGATCGAACTTGTCAACTGTAAAGGGTTTACATTAATATAGAATGCTTTTTTGGGGGAAGTCCTTATTCTCTTGAGTTGTAAAATCACCTGATTGGTTTATAATGGAGCGTGTTTACCGGGCAGGCTGCTCAGATGGCCGCCTTTAAAACATCTTTCCAATTTTCTGACACAAAGGAGATAGATATGAAAAAATGGTTTCTTACTCTTACGGCACTGGTCTGCCTGATGGCATTGGCTGTCCCGGCCTGGACCGCGCAAGACACCCTTCAAAACATCCTGATAAAGGTGGGCAACGGCACCAATGATCTGCATCCCCCGTTCATGGCTTTTAAAATCGGAAAACTTTTGCTGGAAAAAAATCAACAGGTCACCGTATTTTTAAACCTTGAAGCGGTCCGGCTGGCAGACAAGGACCAGCCCCTCAACCTGAAATGGGGCACTGGTCAGAAAGACCTGTTGGATCTGTTCGAGGGATTTGTCCAAAAAGGCGGCAAGATTGTGATCTGTCCCCACTGTGCCAAGGCAGCCGGTGTTAAACAGGAGAATCTAAGGTCAGGAGCGATTTTTGGCAATGAGGCCATTATGGCGGATCTTTTTCTCCGTGCCGACAAGGTGATCGACTATTAGACAGGACATTTCATGGCCATTTGAGTGAAGTCTTCATCAATACTTTTGAAAATAAACAGTAATACAATTGAGGAGGAGGGCTCGCGCCCTCCGTCCTATCACATCACCGTCCGTCAGTTCCGTAGACGGCGGTTCGTGAACGAATATTAAACTTTAAAATCGTATCAAGCAGCAGCATTCCGTTCTTTTCTATTTTGTTTCATTTTTTTAATTGTTCATTAAAAGAGGTGAATTATGATTAGAATTAACATTATATCCATCCTTTTTGTTTTTTTCTTAATGCCCAACGTATTATTTTCAAATGAAATCATTCATACAACGGCAGAATTGTCACAAGAAAGAAGTCATTTTACTGCGGCGGTCGTAGATGGGCGAATTCTTTTCGCTGGCGGATACAATTATCCATTGGCTCAACGTTTTTCAATAATTGACATTTATGATCCAACTGCCGAAATGGGATCTCAATGGACCACATCAAATCTTTCATTAGCAAGACAAGGGTTATCTGGTGTCTCAACCGATGTAAAAGCCTATTTTGCAGGTGGTGTCAGTGCACCCGGAGTTTACACGAATATCATTGATATTTACGATTCCACTGCGACAATTGGCCAAGAGTGGTCGACCGCCGCATTATCACTGGCAAGAATTACTATGGGCAGTGCTTCGACGAATAAAAAAGTTTTTTTTGCAGGCGGAGTATACTACACCGGCAGCGGTTGGGCACAGACTGACAGAGTGGATATTTATAATGAAGAAACAGGGGGCTGGTCAACGGATTCTCTTTCCGCAAATCGCCAGGATGTTGCTGGAGCCGCAGTGGGGAATAAGGTGATATTCGCTGGCGGAATGCATGTGATAGGATACTTAAATGCCCCGTTTCTTGATACTGTAGATATTTACGATACAAAGATAGACCAGTGGTCAACTGCACAACTTTCAACCCCCAGGATTATTGGTGCAGCAGCAACCGTCGGAAATAAAGCCATATTTGCAGGCGGCGTTTGGCAACACCCGTCAAAACCATGGGTCGGAGGACTCTACTACCCACAAGATAGAGTGGACATATATGACGCCGACACAAATACCTGGTCAACAGCAACACTTTCTGAAGCCCGTTGGAATATGGCGTCTGCCGTTGTAGGAAAGAAAGTATTTTTTGCAGGAGGCGTGATAGATCCGGGAATCGTTTCCTCAATTTACAGTGATAAAGTTGACATTTATGATTCAGAAACAGATACTTGGTCGGTTATGACTCTTTCTGAGCCAAGATCTGCCATGGCAGGGGCGTCAATTGGAAACCAAGCTGTTTTTGCAGGCGGAGTATATGATTCATCCGGTACAACTTCCAACTCTAAAAAGGTTGATATTTTTTATGTGTTTACTGAAATTATAAACGGTTGCAATTAATTTTGCACACCATCGCCAGACCCGAGGTTTAATGGTTAAGAATATTTTGATCAGATACGGCATCCGTCTGTCTTTTACTCTCCTTGCAATTCGGCTCATGAGTATATCGTGATGAACCGGGTACAAAAGCTAATTCAGGAGCCTGCGATAGGCGCTTGGAGAAATGCCGGTATGCTTTTTAAAAAACCAGGCAAAGTTACTGTGATTGGCAAATCCCAGTTCCTTGGCAATGCATTCGATTGGCCAGTGCGTTGTTTCCAAAAATTCAATGGATTTTTCCAATCGGATGTGCTGAAGGTATTGATAGGGACTCATTCCAAAATGAGACTTAAACGAGCGGCCAAAATGGTACATGCTCAAACTGGCGACCGAGGCAATCTGCTCTAAAGAAAGCGGCTTGTTAAAATTTTCCCTGATAAACTCTTCAGCCTGCAGCAGGCGGTCCATGGGCACTTTTTTTTCATGCCGGATCCGACCCCCCCGGTATATGGAAAATGATCTTAAAATACTGGCAGACACAAGGTGTTCGATATACATCAGATCCTGGGAGGGCTGTTTCAATTCCCGGGAGATCAGATTGAACAACTGCATGAGCTGAAGGTCGAAACGGGGCCCTTTGATGTTCAGATCAAGTTGTCTGTTCCACTTTTGTCCGGCGAAAAGATTTTTTAAATAGTCATCACTGAAATGGAACCCGATCACCCCGGCGGTGCTCGTGGCCTTGCAGTTAAACTCATGGCCGGTGAGACCCATAATGGGGTAGCCCGGACCCAGTTGCATGGGAACCAGCCGGTCGGAATTGAACGAACCCAATGCCCTGGCGTGGCCCAGTTGCATCACCATGAAATTGTCCGCACAGTCCATCTTGATGTTGATCTTGTGCGGCGGCACCTTAAACACATAAAAATCATGCCCGTTCACGATCACCGATTCATTGGGCGGTCGCTGCTCCCGATGCCGGCTGTTGCCATGATTAATATGTTTTAGCTTTACCTCAGATTTCAAAATGCAGCCCTTTTTTAAACTGAAATGACACTATTTTGTTAACTAAATTATACCCAATAGGATAATTCAATATCAAATAAACGCAACAGCAAGCCCCCAACAGATATCAGCAAGAATTCGGCATTGTAATCATATCAATAGTAGCTATTTTTTGGGTTAGATTTTATATAACCAAGACCAAGGAGATCCTGGTTCGCTGCCTGATGCTGCTGCACTTTTTTGTGATCATATCACTGAGCCGTCACACCCGATGAACCCAAGCCGTGTGATATGCCCATGACCAGGACCCGCGTAATTTTAACCCCAAACTGGAGACTCATCAAATGACCGATATATTTAAAGAGACCGACGGCGGCTTGTTGACCAAAGACAATTGTGCCGTGGTATTCATTGACCATCAGCCCCAAATGACCTTTGGCGTTGCCAATATCGACCGGCAGTTGCTGACCAATAATGTGGTGATGCTGGCCAAAGGCGCCAAAGAATATAACATACCCGTTGTTCTGACAGCCGTGGAAACCGAGTCATTCAGCGGCTATATCTGGCCGCAGCTCATGGATATTTTTCCGGGCCAGCAGCCTGTTGAGCGGACCAGTATGAACTCGTGGGATGATCCCGGCTTTCGGGATGCTGTCAAGGCCACGGGCAAAAAGAACATTATTATTGCAGGCCTCTGGACCGAAGTCTGTGTGACATGGCCCGCATTGAATATGCTGGCACAGGGATATAATATTTTCATTGTGGAAGATGCCTGCGGTGCGACCTCGCCCATTGCCCATGATGCCTCCATGAGACGGTGTGTCCAGGCAGGTGCGGTACCCATGACCACCGTGGCAACCGTGCTGGAGTTCCAGCGGGACTGGGCAGATAAAGAACACTATGATGCCGTGCTCAACATTTTCAGGGAACATGGCGGTGCATACGGAGACGGTATCGACTATGCCTATTCCATGGTGCACAAGGCTCCCCAGACGGCTAAAAACCCCCACGTCGTTAAAAAGTAACAGATGACTTTCCGGCTAACCCATTTAGATTTAGGATGATTTACATGCATAAAACAAGAAAAGCAGAATTGATACTGACCCGACAGCCGACAACCGAAGGCGCAGGGGTCCGTTTATACCGTGTGTTCGGCTATAATGAGGCGCCGACATTTGACCCCTTCCTCATGCTCGATGATTTCCGCTCCGATGCGCCTGAGGCCTACCTTAAGGGATTTCCGTGGCATCCCCACCGTGGCATTGAAACCATTACCTATGTGCTTAAAGGCGATGTGGAACACGGGGACAGCCTGGGCAACAAAGGCATGATCTCTTCAGGGGATGTCCAGTGGATGACCGCCGGCAGCGGCATCATTCACCAGGAAATGCCCAAAGGGGACAGTGACGGCGCCATGCACGGTTTTCAGCTCTGGGCCAACCTGCCGGCAGACCAGAAAATGATCGATCCCAAATACCGGGATATAAAAAGTGACAGTGTTCCTGAAATCTTGGTACAAAACGGCGTCAGGATTAAAATTATCGCCGGAAGTATCAACGGGACCAAAGGCCCAATGGATGATATTGTCATTGATCCAGAGTTTTTTGACTGTACCCTGCCGGCCGGTCAATCATTTGTGCATGAGACAGACGCATCCTATACCGCTTTTATCTATGTGATCGGCGGTAAAGGAGAAACCGACCAGAAACAGATCCAAAACGGCAACCTGATCCTCTTTGGCAAAGGTGATCATTTCAAGGTCACGGCATCTGATGGCGCATTGAGGTTCCTGGTATTGACAGGCAAACCGCTTAAAGAACCCGTTGCATGGCGTGGCCCGATCGTCATGAACACCCGGGAAGAGCTTGAAACCGCCTTCCGGGAGTATCGGGACGGCACATTTATCAAAAGCCTGTAAGCGTTAGAAAATAAAAAGTTGTCAATACGCCTGCCGTTCTGCAATAGCGTCATGAATTGCATGGTTATGCTGCGACCTGACGCAGGAAAGGACAGGAAAATGAAAACGCAACACCGATTTGATACAGAAACCAAAACCAGCCGAAGACAATTCATCAAGCGCGCTGCAGCCACGGCTGCGGTGCTTGGCACAGGGTTTGTGCCCAACCTTGGGTTTGCCGACAGCGCAAGCCCTGTTACGCCGGCGCCTTCTGAGCCTGACATCATACTGCTCAACGGAAAGATCGCCACTGTCAATGGTGCAGACAGGATTGAGGAGGCCCTGGCCATTTCAGGCAATTCAATTGCCGCCATTGGCAACTCGGCCGATATCCGCGCCTTGGCGGGAAAGGCCACCCAAATGATTGATTTGGGTGGCAGGACCGTCATCCCCGGCCTCAATGACTCTCACATTCATTTTGTCCGGGAAGGCATGCATTACCACATGGAGGTGCGCTGGGACGGTGTGGAGAGTGTTGAAGAGGCGCTTGAACTTCTCCGGCAGCAGGCCCGCCAGACCCCAAAAGGCCAGTGGGTGCGGGTGATTGGCGGATACTCGTGGGAGCAATTTAAGGAAAAACGCATGCCCACTTTGGAGGAAATCAATGCCGTGGCACCGGATCACCCGGTATTTATCCTGTATTTGTATGCTTACGCCCTGTTGAACAAGGCAGCCGTCGAGTATCTGGGCCTCAATGATCCGGGTGCGCCGACATACCCTGGCGGGCTGATTACCCGGGACGGTGTCGGCCGTGCCACCGGACTGCTCGTTGCCAACCCGTCCGGCCTGATCCTGTATAAAAGTATCACCGGCGGCCCCCGGCTCAGTGATGATGATCGAATCAATTCATCCCTGCACTATCAGCGCGAGATGCATCGATTCGGGGTTACCAGCGTCAGTGATGCCGGCGGCGGCGGCATGGTCTTCCCGGATGCATATGGAACGATTCAAAAACTGCATCAGATGGAAAAACTCAAAACCCGGACCTCCATGTATACCTTTGCCCAGGTCAAAGGCCGGGAACTGGCAGACTATCAGCGCTGGACAGCACGCCACAAGCCCGGTGAAGGGGACGCCATGCTCAAATTGGTGGGCGGCGGCGAGAATATCTGCTGGGCTGCCTATGACTATGAAATATTTGCCATGCCCCGGCCTGACATTGATCCGGACGCAGAAACGGTTGAAAGGCCGATTCTGCGCCAGTTGGCCTATGCGGGCTGGCCGACCCGGCAGCATATGACCTATAATCAGTCCATCAACCGGCTCCTGCCGGTATATGAGCAGGTGCGCCGCGAAGTATTTGGCGACCCGGCCAAAGCACCGCTGATGATTGTCGATCATGCCGAAACCGTGAGCGAGGCCAATATAGAACGGATTATGGCGATGAACGGCATAATTGCCATACAGAACCGCATCATCTATCAGGCCAGGGATTTTGCCAGACGCTACGGCATGAAAACACTGGCCCAGACACCGCCGGTGCGCAAAATGCTGCAGATGGGCATGCAGGTGGCTGCCGGCACCGATGCCACCCGTGTCTCCAGCTATAACCCCTGGCTGTCGCTGGCCTGGCTGGCAACCGGTAAAAGTCTGGGAGATCTGCAGATGTACGGGGATGAGAATCTGCTGAGTCGCAGCGAGGCACTCAGGCTCTGGACCATCAACGGGGCGGCAAGCACCGGCGAAGCCGCCTTAAAGGGGTCGCTTGAGCCCGGCAAGCTTGCTGATCTTGTTGTCCTGGACCGCGATTATTTCACTGTGCCCGATGACCAGTTGCGTAAAATAGAATCGGTCATGACCATTGTCGACGGAGAAATCACCTATGCGTCAAGGGAGTTTGGAAGTTACGATGCCCCCCCGCTCCCGGAGA
>JANQML010000254.1 GCA_028280105.1 Desulfobacula sp.
CCTTTTCCAACGAAGAATACGGATAAAAAGACAAGTAAGATGGATAGGTTATTTTTACTCGATGCCTTAGTTTTAAAGTGTTCGGAGTTGGCAGTGGCAGAGCGTTTAAAGTCATAATTGCGCAGGTGCCAATTTTTATCATTTTGGCTGCTTTGGTTTTGATCTCAAATTGGCCCTGCTGCCATGTCGGGGGTGGTGAAAACAAACGTTAAGGTGTTTAGAGCGACCGAAAATGGCATTGTTGGCTCCCGTTTTTCAAATCCCGGGGTTTGACAGTATCGGGTGGTACTCCCGCTCCTATTACGGCATCCCCTGAATTGAATTAGTGACTGATCTGGAAGTTTGCACCGGCAAATCGAAATCAATAATTTCAAACAAAATATAAAAAGGAAGAGTGTTATGACTGATTTTAATGAGATTAAAAGCGCCTTGGTCGCAATGGATGAGGCCACCCTTACCCGGCTCATCAATGCCGCCCTCGGCGAAAAAACCCCTGCCGAAGCCATCCTCAACCAAGGGTTGATTGCGGGCATGGATATTGTGGGCGAAAGAATGGAAAACGGGGAGATGTTCATCCCGGAGGTGTTGGGGGCTGCCAAGCTCATGGGAAAATGCGTGGAGGTGTTAAAGCCGCTTCTGGGTGAAGACGATATGGATTCGGCAGGACATGTGGTTATTGGAACGGTCAAAGGAGATCTGCATGATATCGGCAAGAACCTGGTTTCGATGATGATGGAGAGCGCAGGGTTTATTGTCACGGATTTAGGTGTGGATGTTGCTCCGGAGACTTTTATTAAAGCAATTAACGAAAACGATGCCAATATTCTTGCCCTATCCGCCCTCTTGACAACCACCATGCCCATGATGAAACAGACTGTGGAGGCCATTGTTGAATCCGGTCTTCGTGACAATGTTAAAATATTGGTTGGCGGAGCCCCTGTTACCCAGGCGTTTGCTGATGAAATTGGTGCAGATGGGTTTGCACCCGATGCCGGTGCTGCTTCAAAATTAGCAAAAACCATAACCGTATAATCATTAGAACTGAACTGGTTGGAGTCGTCTTTAAGTAAAATTTAACTCTAATTATCGTAATGCATTGCAGGATTATTAGTTAGAAAAAAATTTACGTTCAATATTGTATGTGAAAAAAGTGGGGGTGACGAAGTAAAAATGGTTGATATACAAAGTCCCGGCAAACGGCCATCTGTTTGATGTTTATTTGATTGACATCTATATGAACAAAGGTAAAATCCGCTCCCAAAGTTCATCCATCATGACCTTTGAAATATGATAGCTTTTCTTCTTTCATGTCCCGGAAAGAAACGCCGTCATCCCCTGTGGCGGCAATTTTTATATCTTCGAAAGAGAAGGCACCTTAATATTCTGAATTGTTTTATCCTGAACTCACGAATGAGTTTCCCGCCCATGGACCACAAATTACGCTCCCATCCGATTCAGGGCCATGATTTTTTTTAATTGACAAAAAAAAATAACGTATAATATTTTTGCACAATTAAGAATTGAAAGATGGTCTCAACTTGATTATTTGTTAATCGCCAAAAAACATTAATCAAGAGAGGAGACCATCTTGCAAAAGAATGTACACAAAACCTGGATAAAATCATCAAAATTGATGAATCAAAAATTTTAGACCGCATCGGAGAAATGGTAAGAGGTACAGCCCAAGATGCTCTTCACAAAATGCTGGATGCTGAGGCCGATAAACTTTATAATGCAGAACGATATCAACGTAAACGATCCAGGGCCAGTTATTATCAAAGAAAACTCCTCATCAAAACCAGCGAGGTAAAATTGGACGTGCCTAAGCTGCGGCAGCAAAAATTTGAAACAGTCTTCATTAAACGGTATAAACGTAGTGAATCCTTATTTAGATGGCATCGTCTTTGAACGAACGCGGGCAAATAAGGTTCGAAGCGTATCTGTTCCGGCTGCCGTACATTTCTCGGAAGGTGGCTATCGCCAGGTGTTGTTGGGTGTCCAGGAAGGCCATAAAAAAGACAATTCCGGCTGGAGTGAGTTTTTGAAACAATTAAAACAAAGATGCCTTGCCGGAGTTGAATCGTTTATCAGTGATGCCTGTCTTGGTCTGGTTGAATCGGTCGTTGTTTTTTATCCTGCGGCCAAATGGCAAAGTTGTATTGTCCGTTTTTATAGAAATGTGCTCAGTGTTGTACCTCGTGGTAAAATGAATGCGGTGCTGAGAGTGCTCAAAGCAATTCGTGCCTTCGAAAAAAAACAGACCGCGATAAAAAAAGCCGTGACTGCGGTACGCAAATTAGAAGACAAAAAACTCAGGGCCGCAAGCTTGGATGGTGAGACAAAGCATCCTGAAAACACCTACATATTATGATTATTCAAGTAGACATTGACAACGGTTTCGGCCCAACAATTCATTTGAACGTATAATAAAAGAGATCAGAATCAAAAGTGCGAAAAATATTTGACACTATCCCAAAAAAATCCCAGATCAGATGTACTAAATAAAAATATCTTTTGTGATTTTCATGAGGAAAACATATGAAAGACAAAGCAATTAATAATAGAGAAACAGATAATTTAGATTCACAATTAATCAGTAATCGGCCGGAATGCCTGATCAAAATAGAATCGATCTATCGTTCTCTGAACAAAGCCGAGCGTAAAGTTGCCAAATATATCCTTACCGACGCAAGTAAGATTCTCCACATGACCATTTCCGAGATGGCGGCGCAGACCCAAGTAAGCGAGTCCACAATATTCAAATTCTGTAGAACACTTGGTTTCAAGGGATTCCGCGCTTTTAGGGTGGCACTTGCCCGTCAAGAGATAGAACCGAAACCAAAAATCTTTACGCCAGTGAAAAAATCTGATGATGCCAAAAACGTTGCGTTTAAAGTCTTTACAATTTCTATCCAGACCCTGCAAGATACGCTCTCGGTTATGGATTTTGAAGAAATGGAACGCGCTTATGATGCCATCAAAAAAGCTAGAAAGGTTCTTGTGATTGCTTTGTCAGTTTCAAGAACAACGGCTATTTTTGCAGCAGATAAGCTATCATTTGTCGGAATCGACACCCGAGCCGTGACCGATGCGCATTTTCAGATGATGCACGCGGCCCAGCTGACTGATAAAGATGTGCTTCTGGCTTTTTCCCGGTCCGGTGATACACGTGATATTATTGAAGCAAGCAAAATGGCCAAGAAGATGGGCGCCACAGTCATTAGCATATCCAATAACTCACGTTCTTATTTTGCCAAAACAGCGGACATTGTGCTGACTGCCAAATCAATCGATACGCGATACAGTGACGACCTTTTGGCATCTCGAATCGAACATATCTCCATTATTGACGTTCTATATACCATGCTGGCGTCACGGAACATTAAAAAAGCATCGCTTAGACATAAACGCATGCACGATGCCGCTTTGACTAAACAGTATTGATAATCTTGTAAACATATAGATTCCCCCGGGCATGCCCGGAGGAATCTATTTCCTTCTGCCTTTGCCTAATGCTTTTTACATAAGGGCGCTGCTCCTGTCTTTTTTCGTTAATTGCTAACGAAAGAATTAAACCCGGATTCTGCATCGGTTACCCGTTGAGAGTAAAAAGAACTGCCAAAAGTATCCCAGTTATTTTTTATCTTTTGTCTATTTTCACGAACCGGAAGAGAGCGCCGAAGACATATACCCTGACGCTCCTTTTTTTATCCGCTAAAAAAAATCGGTTGGATTTTAATGTTTAAAACTTCTCTGTCCGGTGTAGACCATGGTGGCGTTGTGTTCATTGCAGGCCTCAACAGACTGGTAATCGTTCAGGGAGCCGCCGGGCTGAACCACGGCGCTGACCCCCTGGCGCAGACCGACATCAATGCCGTCACGGAACGGAAAAAATGCATCCGAGACCATTGCGGAACCGATGAGCCCGCCCTTTACCTTTTTGACATCCGCCTCGATTTCAGCGCGTTTATCCGCATCGGTGAGATCGGCAAACCCGGTCTGATACCGCTCAAAGCAGTACCGGTCAGCCAGTTTCCGATAGGCCTTATCCACGGCAATCTCAGCCACACCCACCCGGTCCTGTTCCCCGGTTCCGATCCCCACGGTCACATTGTCTTTGACATAGATAACGGAGTTGGAGGTGATCCCGGATTCCACCAGCCAGCCAAAGAGCATGTCCTGGTATTCCCCGGCAGTGGGTTCCCGGTCCACGGTGTACGTTTTACCCTTGAATTCCGTGGTTGCCGGTGTAAAATCCTTTTCAGACAGGGTATGGGGAACAAACGACCACTGGGCCACCATTCCGCCGTCCATGAGGCTTTTAAAATCAATCACCCGCTCGCCGATAAAGGTCTGAAGTTTTTCAATGTTCCCGATCCGGATGACCCGAAGGTTTTTCCTGGACCCGAGAATATCCACCACCCCCTCTTCAAATTCAGGCGCCACCACCACTTCTGCATACTGTTCGGCAATGGCCTGGGCGGTTGCCCTGTCCACGGCCTTGTTCAGGGCGATACAACCGCCGAATGCAGCCACACGGTCCGCCATATAGGCGCGGCTGTAGGCCTGTTCAAGAGTGTCGGCCCGGGCCGCACCGCAGGGGTTGTTGTGCTTGACGATCACGGCACAGGGGGTGTCGGTGAAGTAGCGGATAATGTTCAGGGCATTGTCTGCATCGGTCAGGTTGGTTTTCCCGGGGTGTTTACCCGACTGGAGCAGTTCAATGTCAGATACCAGATACCGGCCGGGGGCAATGGTTTTTGCATCTCCCAGCACAAGGTTCCCGTTCACAAGCCGGTAAAGCGCCGCCTCCTGGCCGGGATTTTCACCGTATCTCAAGCCTTTTTGAACACCGTCGATCACCCAGGAGACTTTTTCATAAAACAGGGTCTGCCGGTTGTCTCCATCCACAAAAGAGACCTCCATCTTCGGGGTAAAGTGGTCATCCATAATGGTTTTATACATCTGCTTAAGATCTTTGGACATGATTTATTCTCCTGTCTGATAACATGATTGAACATCTTTTACGGTTTGGGCCCCCAGATAATCGGCAATGGTCCGGTCGTAAACTGCCGTGTGGTCAAAGGCTTTCTGGGCCAGCTCAAACCGGTCTTCAAGGGATAAGGCACCGTTGCCGGCAGATAATTTTTCAAGGAGGGCCGGATAGGTGGACGGATCCACGACCGATGCCACCCGGATGAAGTTTTTGGCGGATGCACGGATCATGGTGGGCCCGCCGATATCAATATTTCCCCTGGCATTCTCACAGGTGATACCGGATTGGGCAATGGTCTGGCTGAACGGGTAGAGGTTCACCACCACCATATCAATGGCCCGTGCACGGGTCCGCTTCAAATCCTGCTGATGGGCGTCATTATAGGTTTCGGTCAACAGGCCGAGATAAATTTTAAAATCAAGGGTTTTGACAAGCCCGCCCTGGGTTTCGGGCTGACCCGTATAATCGGAGACCTGCTTAAGGCATCTGTCGGCCCGTTCTCCTAAAATGTCCTTTATTTTTGAGTAGGTTCCGCCGGTTGACAGAATCAGAATATCCGGGTTGATCTCCACCAGACCGGGAATAAACGTTTCAAGCCCGGTCTTGTCGGACACACTGATCAGCACGGTATTAATTTTTACCTGATCATCAATTTTATCGACCACATTCATACCCATGAGCATACCTCGTTTTATGTTAAATTATTTTGCAGTTTAAACCTTTACAATCGTCGATTAATTATATAATCGAGGTCTTAAAGTCAAGTTTCAGCCGGTTTAATTTATCGGTTTAATTCACCGGTTTAATTCAAAAAACCACGGGATTGGGGTTGAAATCACCGGATGCAGCGGCTTTTTTAATTACGAACCAAAGACCGTTTTCTTCGGGATACCCAAACCCGTATAAGGTATTTGAATATCCCGGTATCCGGCATCATGATCCGATATCTTCAAAATGAACCGGACAAAATCGCATTGAGCTGTTCAAGCACCGGCCGGACCCTTTTCCGGTGCTCCGGGGGGGCCATGAGCATGCGGATCGGTTCGTTCTTAACAAACCGCCCGTCTGCGGACAGATCTGCTCCGTTAAAATCAGCAGTATCTTTTTTGTCCGGTAAAAGCAGCCCCAGCATATCTGTCAGATTCCCTGAAAAACCATCCCGGTCCATATGCTCGATGTACTGTAAAAACAGATGGTTTAAGGTTAAAATATAGGGATCTACTTGGGCATACCCGTTCTTTTGGCAATCCAGGGTGGAGACCAGGGCCCGGCACCCGAAGGGACGGTTTGCGTAGAACCGGCACAGATCATTTTCAAGCAACATACACGGCCCCCAAAACGGATTGTTCTCTTCGTCCGGTACCGGGCCTCCCTCTGAGCAGAGCCGGGCATACCGGTTAAAGGTCATCCCGGGTAAATACCGTTTTTTATCCGACACCTGCCTTATGGTTTCAAGCAGGATTTTTTCCCGGTCCTCGGGGATCAGTTGAATCAGGTATAAGGTTTCAAGGCGTGTGAGGGTGACATTGCAGGTACAGCAGGAAGAACATCTCTCTTTGCAGAAA
>JANQML010000332.1 GCA_028280105.1 Desulfobacula sp.
GGTTTCCGGTTTTTGAGCAGATTCGCCGGTATTGCCGCCATTCTCTTTACCCATCTCTTTTTTTGTCCCGATATGGCAGTGAAAATCCTTTAATATTAAGGGTTTTTCATACATTATCTAAAAATAATGATGATTTTAATTGTTAATAAAAATCCAATGTTTATATATAGACATTATGTAAGTAATATGACGCTTGGACCGGGTTGAATTGATTGGGTCATCATTCGAGGCGTTTCATGTTAAAATAATTATACGGTAGAGTTTGGAGGTGATCCGATGACGGTAAAGAAAAAGACTTTAATATTGACGGTTTTTGTTTTGGTTGTTGTAACGGTCCTTAGTTATTTGCAGATCAATGCATTGGCTCGGGCAGGTTCGGTCTGGGACCAGCATATTTTAGAAGTGGTTGAAAAACAGAGACTGTTGACGACCATTAAATCTCAGTTCGGTTATGGCGGATTTATCCATAATTTTAAAAACCATGTCCTGCGCGGCCAGCCCAAATTTATAGACCGGTTTGAAAAAAATAAGACCATTATGCTTGAAGCGATTGACGCCCTCCGGGATTTGTCAAAGGATCCGGAAGATCAAAAAGCGGTGGATGATATCAAAGGGGTTGCACAGGAATATATTGAGGCGATTCTGGTTTCCAAGTCAATGCATGAACAGGGAAAAACACCGGGAGAGATCGATAAGGTCGTAAAAATAGATGATTCTCCCGCTTTTGCGGCATTTGAAATTATTGCAGCGTCCCTGGATGCGGTTGAAGCGGAAAGTGAAGTGGCCATGGCCAGCACATTAACCGAGTTGAAAATTGAGATCGGTATCGGCTTACTGGTCATTATATTTATTTTAGCCGCCTATATCACTCTGCTGTTTACCGTAATCAAAAAAACCGGAACCTTGAAGACATTTGCCCATAAGGTCGGTGAAGGAAACTTGACCGCAAAATCAAACATTTCAAGCAATGACGAGGTGGGAGATATTGCCCGTGATCTCGATATGATGGTGGATAACCTGAATGAGATGTTTGTCAATATCAGGAATAATGCGGTCAACCTGACCGCCACCTCGGATGATTTGAAAAAAATGGCCTCTGAGGTGAACAGCAATTCAGAGGATGCCCAGATGAAATCCCAGTCCGTCTCTTCGGCGGCAGAAAAGATGAGCACCAATATGACATCCGTATCTGCCACGGTTGAGCAAGCCTCCTCCAGTGTGAAGACAATGGCTCAAGCCGTTGAAAACATGATGACAATGGCAGCCGGTATCTCTGAGAATACGGAAACCGCACGAACAATTTCAAATGAGGCCGTGAAAACGGCAAAAGAGGCGTCTGAAAAGGTAAACGAGCTGGGGAAGGCGGCCATGGATATCAGCAAGGTGACGGAAACCATCAGTGATATTTCGGAGCAGACCAATCTTCTGGCGCTGAATGCCACCATTGAAGCGGCCCGGGCCGGGGAGGCCGGAAAAGGATTCGGCGTGGTGGCCAATGAGATTAAGGCGCTGGCAAACCAGACCGGTGATGCCACGTTTGAAATCACAGACAGGATAAACAATATCCAGGAAACAATGGAGAGCACGGTTGATCAGATCAACCAGATTACAGAGGTCATCGATAAAATCAATGACATTGTTTCCACCATTGATACGGCCGTTGATGAACAATCGACTTCCACCAATGAAATCACCCGCAACGTCAGTGAAACCTCCCGAGGCTTGTCGGAAGTGGCTGAAAACGTTTCTCAAAGCTCCGCTGTTTCCGGTGAGGTGGCCAGGGATATCAGTGACGTCAACACGTCGGCCATCAATGTACTGGGCAATAGTACCGCATTGAATGAAAAATCTGAAAATTTGAGTGACCTGGCAAAAGACCTGCAGAAGATGGTGCAGCGGTTTACGCTGTAGCAAAAAACGACTGAAAAGAAGAAAGATGTAAAAAGAGGATTTATGCATGGTTAATCTTTTTTCCAGCGGATTCGAACGTATATTTTATTGCGATTGTTTATCCGCTAATGCTGAAAAATACCACCCCCAAGGCCACTGCAGATGCCGCCGTTATTCTCAGCAGGGTCTGCCCCTCTTTAAAATAGAAGACCCCGATTAATCCGGCAAAAATAATACTGGTTTCCCTTAATGCCGCCACGGAAGCGATGGGTATTTGGGTCATGGCCCATAATGCCGAAGAAAATCCGCATACGGAAATGATGCCGGCAAAGATACCGGTTTTGTTCCTTTTCATAATAAGGGCAAACGGGTTGCATTTTCGTTTAAATGCAATAAATGCCAGGACCCCGGTCCCTGCGAACACCTCGATATACCCGGAAAAGACAATAAACGAACCGGCATGCCGGACCCCGATGCCGCTTAGCAAGGTATAGCCTGCAATTGCCGCTGCGGTGAAAAGGGCATAACCAACGGGTAAAAGAGACAGCCCTTTTTTAAAATTTGAAGCGGACAGACAGGCAACACCTGTTGAAATAAGGAGTATGGCCGACAATTCGTAGCCGGAGAAAGTATCGCTGGTAAAAAAAAGGCTGAATACCAGTACAATAAGGGGGGCCAACCCCCGCGAAATGGGATAGACAACTGAAAAATCACCATACTGGTATGCATGAATTAAAAAATAATAATAGATGAAAAAGATAAGAGAGGATGCAGATACATAGAGCAGGGTCTTCAGGTCCGGTACCGGTGCCCACGCCATCACGATGAGGCCGAATACCAGACCCACCAAACGGATGGCGCCAAGTGTGACCAGTTTGTCGTCACTCTCTTTGATCATGCAGTTCCAGAGGGCGTGCATGAGTGCGGCAATCAAAACTACGATGTAAGCCATGGCTTCAATCCTTATGTAAAGGGCAGGGGCATGCCCATGGACGCTCTTTTTTGAGACTGCAAACCCATACCACAAATTATGAAGCCAAGGCTATTAAAATTTTGCTTGACCCAACTCCCTTGTTTGGTGCATGGTGACTCTTATCGTCAACTTGATAATTCGGAAGCGCCTGAACCATACGGAATTAAGCCCAATGCTGCATAAATTTGTTTTTCAAAGGAGATCATCTCCATCGATTCTATCGACTGGATCCAAATCCCTTAATTTGAACCTGGCAACGAGCCGAAACCATCCCCCTCCAAACAAAACGGGGATCCGGGGTCTGTTTCCGGTCCTGTTTCTGGTTTTTCTTTGCCTTTGTAAACCCGGATTTTCAGAAACCGCTGGCATTGAAGTGCGTCCGGATGAGGCAAAACCGGTCTTGTTCAAGAAAGCGGTTGAAAATTATCTTAAAACAAATATCGAACCGCATACACCCGGTTATGCCGTCGGTTTGATTGCAGATGGCCGGATTATACTTGCAAAAGGGGTCGGCGTCCGTCAAAAAGGGAAAGCCGCCTTGATTGACACCCGCACCGTATTCCGTCTGGCGTCGGTTTCGAAAACCTTTACTTCCGGTCTGGTCGCCCGGTTGCCCCGGCTCACCTGGGATGCAAAAGTCAATCATTACCTGCCCCGCCTGAAGTTGAGCAATGCCGAATTTCAGAAAGACTTATCCCTGCGGCATCTGCTTTCCCAGAGCACGGGGCTGCTGCCCCATGCCTATACCAATCTGGTTCAGGACGGCCTGCCATATGCGCGGATTGTAAAAAAACTGGAAAGTGTTGACTTTATATGTGCACCAGGGGAGTGCTACGGTTATCAAAACGTTGTGTACAGCCTTGCCGGGAACCTGATTGCCGCCAGCCAGGAAAAAAGCTATGAGGTGTTGGTGGCAAAAAAGATATTCAAACCGTTAAAGATGGCGGATAGTTCCTTTGGTTTAGAGGCATTCACCGAAACCGGGAACCGGGCATCGCCCCATACCTGGGACCGGGAGAAAAAGGTCTGGAGACCGGTTGAGGTGCGTGAAAATTATTATCGCCTGCCGCCAGCGGCCGGGGTCAATTCGAGTCTGAACGATATGATGTCCTGGCTAAAGGCACAGCTGGGTCATCATCCCAGGGTTTTCAGCACAACATCTTTGAAGGAAATGCACCAAAAACAGGTAAAGACAACCCCCCGGCAGTCCCACTACAAGGCCCGGGCCTGGAATGGGGTCGGAAACACCGGTTATGCCCTGGGCTGGCGCAATTTCGACTTTAACGGAGAAACCGGTTTTGTACATCACGGCGGCTGGGTCCAGGGGTTTCGATCGGAGATGGCATTCAATCCGCGCTTGAACATGGGGGTGGTCTATCTTTCAAATTCCCAGTCAAGGCGCGTGAGTGAGATCGTACCGAACGTGCTGCGCCTCTATTTGACCCATATGCTGGATAAAACCCTGCCGGTTTATAACTGACAGCGATTTTCATCTTTGCCCCCGTTAAATTTTGTTTAGGAGATCTTAAATATGGAACCCCGCTCCTCATCCGGCCGGATGATTCAGGTGGATGCCCGGATGGCCGGCCCCCTGTTCATGTTGTCCGCCGCCCTGCTGTTCACGCTCATGAGTACCATTGTTAAACTGATGCCCGAGGCCTATACCATCTGGCACCTGGGATTTATTCGCTGCTTCGGGGGACTGGTGGTATTGACCACCCTCTTTTCCCGGGGTAAAAATCCGTTAAAAGGACACAATTATCCCCTCTTGGTCCTGAGGGGATGCTTGGGTGCCCTGGCATTTTTCTGTGTCGTGACTGCCGTGAGAACCCTGCCTATTTCAACGGCCATTGTCTTGTTTTATACCTTTCCGGTTTTTGCGGCCCTGTTCGGGTTTTTAATTTACCGGGAAACCCTGAACCAATTTCAGATGATCTGTATCGGTATCCTGGTCGCCGGTGTGGCCGTGCTTTTTGATTTTTCCTTCACCGGAGATACGTTCGGCCAGGCCATGGCCATTGCCGCTGCCGTACTTGCCGGTGTCACGGTCACCCTGATCCGCTCTCTGAGGGAAAAAAACGGCCCGGTGGTCATCTATTTCTATTTTTGTCTCATGGGAACCCTGGCAACACTTCCCCTTTGCCTGGCGTCCCCTTATCTGCCGGCATCGCCTGCTGAATGGGCCATGATCCTGGGGATTGTTGCCACCTCTGTTGCCGCCCAGTTGCTTATGAATCAGGGGTTTTTCTTTTGCAAGGGGTTTGAAGGGGCCGCCTATATGTCCTGTGAAACCGTCTTTACGGTAATTGTGGGCATTGTATTTCTCAGCGATCCGGTCTCCTGGCACTTCTTCCTGGGCGGGGTGCTCATCGTGGGAAGCGGTCTGTCACTCCATTGGCTGGGCCGGCATAAATCCGCATAAGAGCGGGGCGAGAGACGGATTTTTATTCACCCGTTTCAAAAATCATGAGGTTGTTGTATTCAAGATTTCAGGGTTGCAGTTGCAGCCGTCTGCCGCAACCCCTTGATACCGAATCAGGGTGGTTGCAAAGTTTTTATGCACTGTTGGGGGAATAATCTGTTTTGACGGCATTGATCACAGCGTTTACATCAGAACCGGCAATGAATCGAACCCCTTTTTGTTTCATTTCATCCCATGCCGCGCGGGTGGATTCTTCGGCCACGCCTTTGCACAGGGACTTGATAACCGAGACATCATATCCGTTTGCAACCGCATCCAGGGCAGTTGCCTTAACACAGAAATCCGTGGCCAGGCCGAAAATGACCAGGTGTGAGATATCATGAGCGTTGAGGATATCATCCAGGCCGGTCGGCCTGCCGCCGTCATCCCGGAACCCGGAGTAGGAATCGTATTTCGGGTGCATCCCTTTTTGAACGATGGCTGTAAAAAGGGACGGATCGATCAGCAGATCGGCGTTTGTCGTATGCTGTATACAATGGGGCGGCCACAGCACCTGGGTCCGGCCGTTAAAAACAGATGTATCAAAGGGTTTTTTACCCGGGGTGTTGGTAAAAAAAGAGATGTGTTCGGCAGGGTGCCAGTCCTGGGTGGCAAAGAGTTTAAATCCATGGGCTTTTAAATCCCGGGCCGTTTGGGTGACGATGCGAAGATAATCCGCGTCTGTTCCCTCTACAGCAAGTGATCCGTGTTTCAGCCCGGTGAAATCCCCTTGGATATCGACAATCAGAATGCCTGTGTTTTTCATCTTTTTTCCTCTCATGTTATGATAGCCGGGAAAACGGCGTGTACAAAAGATCAAAAAATAGGTATTATTTAGAGTTTGAACGAAATTTTAACAAATAGCAAGGATAACAAAAGAGTGTACCATGATCGAGTCCATTCTTGATAATGATCTATATAAACTGACCATGCAGCAGGCGGTTCATACCCTTTATCCGCGTGCGGAAGTCGAATATGTGTTTATCAATCGAAACAGGGATAAAACAAAGTTTCCGAACGGGTTTGCCGAAAAGGTAAGGCAGCAAATCGAACTGATGGCCAAGCTCCGCCTGACACCGGACGAGAAGGCATACCTGGCAACGGTCTGTTACTTTTTAACCCCTGTTTACCTGGATTATCTGGCATCCTACCAGTTTAATCCCAACGAGGTTGAAGTCTCTCAGACAGGCGGGGAATTGTCCGTGTCAATCAAAGGCCCCTGGTACCGGACCATTCTGTGGGAAATACCGATTCTGGCCATTGTCAGTGAACTTTACTATGTGATGACTCATGCCGAACCCGTTTCCAGAGCCAAGCGGCACAAGACCAATCTCCACAAAGCCAAGGTGCTGGCCGCCAATGGAATCAACTATGCCGATTTCGGTACCCGGAGGCGGTTTTCATCCGGCTCTCACAAGACATTGATCACGGATCTGTTAAATGAGGAGAATACCACCTTGATCGGGACGAGCAACGTTCATCTGGCCCGCCACTTCAATATCAAACCCATCGGTACCCTGGCCCATGAGTGGTTCATGTTCCATGCCGTGCTTCAGGGGTATCAGCAGGCCAACCCGGCCGGTATCAATGCCTGGGTCAATGTTTACCAGGGGGATCTGGGCATCGCCCTGACCGACACCTTTACCACGAAATTGTTTTTGTCCACCTTTGACACCATGTATGCCAAGCTCTTTGACGGTGTGAGGCATGATTCGGGTGATCCCATCGCCTTTGTGGACACGATTATCAGCCACTATCAAAAACATCATATCGACCCTTTGACCAAAACCATTGTCTTTTCAGACAGTCTGGACATTGAAAAGGCGGTGTGGATACATAATTACTGCAAGGGTAAGATCAAAGATTCCTACGGTATCGGCACCAATCTGACCAATGATGTGGGCGTCACCCCTTTAAATATTGTGATCAAGCTGTCCAAGTGCCGGATCAACGCGGGTAAAGACTGGCACAGCACCATAAAGCTGTCCGATGATCCGGGCAAATACACCGGTGACAGAGAAGAGATTGAGTATTGTAAAGGCCTGCTCAAACGGGGGGAGTAGGATTGAACCCCAGGACCCTCCCCCGGGACTTTGGAGCACAACCGGTCAGGGATAGTCGATGCCTTTGCATTTTTCCATGATCTTATCAAACCGGCTGTCCATGCAGATGCTGATGTCGGTGGTAACAAACCGCCCCTTGTAAAACAGGCTGAAGACGGTGGCCGGTGTCGGTGATGATTGTGCCTGGGCCATGGTTTTCAGCTTGACGGCCTTAAACGGAATGCCTCTTTTCTCCGTGGTCCGGCTCAGGGATTCCTTGACATGGTATTCTGAAAACGGGCACCTGTTGGAATAGTAGGCCACAACCCCTTTTTTTTCCGGGCAGGTCCCTGTTCTTGCCGACGCATTGAACTCAGGGTCTTTTGAATCCGGGTTCAGCTTTCTCACCAAAAGGCTGAAACCGGCATCGGTCCGGTCGCATTCCTGAAAACCCTGCTTCAAAAGCCAGCGGGTATCACTCATAAAATGAAATTTTTTGGTGCCCACAACGGTTGCAAGCCCGTCTTTACCATGGGCAGACGCGTTGTCCACGGCATGCTGGAGCAAGGTCTTCCCATGACCGTTTTTTTTATACTTCCCAGACACCCAGAAACAGTTGATCAACAGGTGATTGGGGGCGGTGACAGGCGCCCAGGCCGTCTCGGCAGGGCCGTATTCGATAAAGACCTTGGCCCGCTCATCCAGGCGGTAAAATACATAACCGGTCTTAAATTCTTTTTTCAGCCACTGTTTTTTCAATTCATAACTCTGTCTGCACTTTTTATCTGAAAATGCACAGCAGATGTGTTCGGACTCAATATTTTCCTTTGTTAATCGGATATATGTCATGTCGGTTCTTCCCGTCTGTATCGTTTGGGGGGAAGGGAGATGCTGTCCCGAATATTTTACGAGTCAATGTTGCATGAATCGTAATTTTACCCCGTTTTTTACAACGATGTACTATACCATTCGGGTGGGCTCTGCCGCAAGTCGGTGGCGGCATATCTCTTATTTTACAGATGGGAGATTCCCCTGTAGGGTACCTCGCTTTAAATCAGGAACGCTGTCCGGTAAACCCTGTGAGCGGTATAAAAAAAGAGAGGCTTGTCATGTCTGCAGCCTTTGGGGTCGATTTTAACGATCATGATATCTGCATTGATGAGGGGTTGTCCAGGGACGCGTTTGAAGATATGATCACAGAGAGGTTGCGGGCCATTGAGGCCTGTATCGATTCGACGCTCAAAAACGGGCGGGCTTGAAAAAATTAAAGGTGCCGATGCCTTTGGCAGTGGGCTTACAGGCGGGTTTATAGTATAGGACAATCTCAAATCAGGGATAATTGTGAAAACAGATAACAAAGCGGAACAGATCATGACAAAAGAGAGATTTGATTACGATGTCAGGTGCAACACCTGTTTTGAAAAATTTACGGTTCAATTGTTTGAAAGCCATGAGAAAAATCTCTGGCTGGCAGATCATAAAGACTGGTATTGTGAGTCCTGTAAAAAAGAATATTTTGAAAAGAAAAGGGCCGAACTGGCCCGTACACAGGCCAAAAGAGGATTTCAAGCGCTGACCGGCACCCCCAAAAGGATTGCCTGGGCCGAGAAAATACGTGCCGATTTGATCAATAAAGTCGATTTTTTAAAACAGCGTCTGGTATTCACCGATGAAACTGAAAAAGAATTATCCGATCAGTCCTTTCAGCTGTTTTTACAGGAATGGCAGATGCAGACACAGGCCAAATGGTGGATCGATCACCGGCAGACCACGGTCCGGGATATCTCCAACCGAATCGCACAGATCTCCAAGGAAATTAAATCCGGGGCCGGCGGGTAAAGGTCTGTAATGTTTACCTCATCGTTGCAAAAAGCGTGAAGGTTCCGGCTTCAAGGCGCCAAGGTTGCCGCTGTAGTAATCTACCGCAAAACCTTGGGAACGAAGAAGATGGGAT
>JANQML010000343.1 GCA_028280105.1 Desulfobacula sp.
AGTTTACCCCGCTGACAGCTAAAACCAGATTTACAGCATTACAGTCAAAAGAAATCGATGTGCTTTTCAGAAACTGTACCCAGACGTTGAGCCGAGATACTTCACTGGGCCTTGATTTTGCCGTGGTGAACTACTATGACGGCCAGGGTTTCTTAGTTCGCAAGGACCTGGGAATCAAAAGCGCGAAAGAATTAGACGGCGCCTCTGTATGCGTGCTTCCCGGAACGACAACGGAACAGAATGTGGCAGACTATTTCAGGTCAAACGGTATGAAGATGAACCCGGTTGTGATTGAGAATACGGCCGAACTGGCAAAAGCGTTTTTTGCCGGCCGTTGTGACTGCCTGACTTCCGATGCATCCCAGCTTGCCGGCACCCGGGCGGTTGCGCCGAATCCCGACGACTACATCATCCTTCCGGATATTATATCTGAAGAGCCCCTGGCACCGGCTGTCAGACATGGCGACAACCAGTGGAAAGATGTTGTCAACTATGCCGTATTGGCGCTGATCAATGCAGAGTACCTGGGTATTACATCTAAAAACGTTGACGACATGCTCAAATCAGAAAATCCCAAAATCAAACGGTTCCTGGGTGTTACCCCGGGTAACGGCAAAGCCTTGGGCCTTGATGAAAAATTTGCCTACAATATCGTAAAAATGGTCGGTAACTACGCTGAAGTCTTTGAAAGAAACGTAGGTCCCAACACCTCTCTCGGCATTGAAAGAGGACTCAATGCCCTTTGGACCGAAGGTGGCCTGATGTACTCCCCTCCGTTTAAGTAGCCCGTTATTTATTAAAAAACGCATGGTGCAATGACGCATTTTAATTGCGCCATGCGTTTACTCACCCAATAAAGTAATTGGAACGGTCATTCGCCCGTTTTGGGAAAGTCGGACAAAAGTACTATGAGCCTTACAAAATCTGATAGCACCTCATTCTGGTATGATCCGGACAAGCGATCCGTTATTTATCAGATCGGTGCGACCTGTCTGTTTGTTTTCGTTGCATGGTATCTGGTATCCAATACCATGACCAACCTGGAAAGTCAGAATATTGCCACCGGTTTTGGATTTTTAAACAACGAAGCCTCGTTTGAAATCGGAGAGTCCCTGGTTGAATATTCAGCCGCCGATACCTATATCCGTGCCCTTTTTGTCGGATTTTTAAACACACTTTTGGTAGCCTTTATCGGCATTATCTTCACCGTCATCCTGGGCACGATAATCGGCATTGCAAGGTTATCGACAAACTGGCTGGTTAACAAGTGTGCCGCCGCTTATATAGAGCTGTTCCAGGATATACCCGTTCTGCTGCAGCTCTTCTTCTGGTATGCCTTTTTCTACGAAATGCTGCCCTCGCCCAGAAATGCGGTCAACCCGTTTGACGGGCTGTTCCTATGCAACCGGGGCCTGATATTCGGTATTCCGGCAGCCCACCCGGTTCATAAATACATGCTGATTTCAATCGTCATTGCCGTCATTGCCATTGTTGTCATCAAAAAATGGGCTCAAACCCGTCAGAACCGGACCGGACAGATTTTTCCGGTCTTTTATACGTCGGTCCTTCTTTTTCTGGGGCTGCCGTTCATCACCTGGCTCATGGGGGGTGCGCCGACCCAGATGGACGTGCCGGTGTTAAAAGGTTTCAACTTCAGGGGGGGCATGGTGGTCAGCCCCGAATTTGCCGCCCTTTTGCTCGGACTGGTTCTTTATACGGCCGCATTTGTCGCCGAAGTGGTCCGGGCAGGAATTCAATCGGTATCCAAAGGTCAGACCGAAGCGGCCATGGCCATCGGTCTTAAACCCGGACAGCGTTTAAATCTGATTATTCTTCCCCAGGCATTGCGGGTTATTATTCCGCCTTTAACCAGTCAGATGCTCAATTTGACAAAAAACTCATCCCTTGCCGTGGCCATCGGGTATCCTGATTTCGTATCCGTAGCCGGAACGGCCATCAACCAAACCGGCCAGGCAATTGAAGGTGTCTTGTTAATTATGATCGTCTACCTTTTCTTTAGTTTAACGACTTCTGCATTTATGAACTGGTACAATAAAAAAATGAAACTGGTGGAAAGATAACACCTGTTGAATAGGTCGATATGGAAATACATTCTGATATGGAAAGCAAACCTGTAGTCAAGCCACCCATTGCCAGCGTCGGCGCTTTGGGATGGGTCCGGGCCAACCTACTCAGCAGTCCGCTGAATACCATCTTAACCCTCGGCATTTTAAGCCTGTTATGGTTTTCCGTTATCCCTTTTTTAAACTGGGCCCTGATTGATGCCAGCTGGTCTCCGGATGCCAATTGCAGAGAGGCGAACGGGGCATGCTGGTCCATCATCACCACCAATTATAAGATGATTTTATTCGGATTTTATCCCCAGGACATCCTCTGGCGGCCCATAACGGCAATTACCATATTGGTCACGCTACTGATTATCAGCCGCAATCGAAATTACTGGAATGCCTATCTCGGGTATGCCTGGCTTATCTCACTTGTAGTAATGGGAGTGCTGCTCCACGGAGGAATCTTAGGCCTTAAAACAGTCGAAATCGGAGAGTGGGGCGGATTGATCCTGACACTGCTGCTCTCGGTTTTCGGATTGACCGCAGCCTATCCGCTCGGTGTGATACTGGCCCTTTGCCGGCAATCCAACATGCCTGTCATCAAGACATTTTCAGTTTTCTATATCGAACTGATCCGGGGTGTTCCCCTGATCAGCCTCTTGTTTATGTCGTCGGTTGTCTTCCCGCTATTTCTTCCCGAAGGGGTATCGATCAACGGAATTTTAAGGGCACAGATCGCCATTATCCTTTTTACGGCGGCATATATTGCCGAGGTCGTCAGAGGCGGGTTGCAGGGAATGAATAAAGGCCAATTCGAGGCGGCTGATTCCATTGGCTTAAACTACACACAGACCATGCGGCTGATTATTCTGCCCCAGGCCTTAAAAATCGTCATCCCCCCTTCTGTGAGCATTCTGATTTCCGCGTTTAAAGATACGTCCCTGGTTGTCATTATCGGCCTTTATGACCTTTTGAAGACAACGCAATCCACACTGTCGGACCCCAAGTGGATGGGATTTTCCGCCGAGGCGTATATTTTTATTGCGCTGATCTATTTTATCTGCTGTTTTTTTATGTCCACTTACAGCAGGAAGCTGGAAAAAGAACTGGATACCGGATTATAATTTTTTACAACTTTAATTTTTAAGCGATGATATATGAATACTGAAAACAGAAAAAACACCGATATCTCAGACGAAGATACGATTATTACCATCTCCGATATGCACAAATGGTTCGGTGATTTCCATGTCCTGAACAATATTAATCTTGAAGTGAAAAAAAGTGAACGTATCGTTGTATGCGGCCCTTCCGGATCCGGCAAATCAACGCTGATAAGATGTATCAACCGGCTGGAAGAGCACCAGAAAGGGAAAATCATCGTCGACGGAATTGAGTTGACAAAAGATCTGAAAAATATTGAGCGGGTTCGGTCCGAAGTGGGCATGGTGTTCCAGCATTTTAACCTATTCCCCCATTTAACGATTCTTGAAAATTTAACCATCGGCCCGATCTGGGTTCGCAAAACACCGAAAAAAGAAGCTGAAGAGACAGCGATGTACTATCTGGAAAAAGTTCAGATTTCAGAACAGGCATTGAAATTTCCAGGCCAGCTATCCGGCGGACAACAGCAACGCGTTGCCATTGCCAGAAGCCTTTGCATGAAACCCAATATCATGCTCTTTGACGAACCGACATCCGCCCTTGATCCTGAAATGGTAAAAGAGGTTCTGGAGGTGATGATCAGCCTGGCACAGGACGGTATGACCATGATTGTTGTGACCCATGAGATGGGGTTTGCAAAAAGCGTGGCTCACAGGGTTCTGTTTATGGATGCCGGAGAGATAATAGAAGAAAACGTGCCTGAAGAATTTTTTAACAATCCGCAAAACGACCGGACCAAACTCTTTTTAAGCCAGATTCTATTTTAAAACAAATAATTTTACGGTAAACAAAATCAGCTGGTTTGTTTTCAATTTGAGGCATATTCTTTCTGCTTTTTAATTTCAATTCACCGGTTGGTCATGCCGCACCCCGGCATTTATACCTATGGAACAAATTTTTCACTGAAAATTCCCAAAAACCGGAACGTTTATTGCTTACCATCAATATTTAGAAAATAAGGATAAATAGACCATGACAATCAGGATTAAAAAACGGATAGATTAAATTGAAAACCATACACGCAGATCTCATAACGCTTGCCCGTCAAGGAGCCTTTGATGTCATTGTTCATGGCTGCAATTGTTTTTGTACCATGGGTGCCGGCATTGCACACCTGATCAGACAGGAATTTCCCGAAGCCTATGATGCCGATCTGAAAACAATAAAGGGAGATCGTCAAAAACTTGGCGGTTTTTCATATGCAGACATTAAAAGGGGCAAACATTTTTTTACCATTGTCAACGGATATACCCAGTATGCGTTTAGCGGCCCAGGCCCCTTGGTGGATTATAAGGCATTGGAAACGGTTTTTCAGGCCGTTAAAAACAGATTTGGCGGATTAAAAATTGCCTATCCAAAAATCGGAGCAGGACTGGCCAAGGGAGACTGGAAAACCATCTCCCGCATTATTGACACGGCATTGAACGAAGAGGATCATACCCTAGTAATTTATTCGCCCAAAAAAGAATCGGCTCCCGATGTTTGACGGTAAAACCGTGTTGAGTCGCCGCCGAATCTATTGATTCTTGAAAAAACCACAGTGTTCTGGTAAATTATAAACCGTGTGAAACAATTTCTAAGCAGTTAAGGAAACCTATGATTAACGTTGGTATAGCAGGCGCATCCGGATACACCGGAGTAGAGTTGGTCAAGCTCATTTCCAATCATCCTGAAGCCAATTTGTGCGCACTTACATCCAACCGGTATGAAGGACAGTCTTTTACAGACATTTTCCCTTCCATGCACGGATTTGAAAATTTGATCTGCGAACGGCTGGATGTTGCTGCATTGTCTAAAAAAATTGATGTCGTCTTCCTGGCATTGCCTCACAAAGTCTCCATGAATCATGCGCCGGCCTTTTTAGATGTCTCAGAATTTTAAAGGTCTACTAAATTAAGAATAACCATAACTAAGAAATCTTCCAATCTCATCTTAAAAATTGTTATAACTGCATTACTGCACCACGTGACCAGCCACGTCCTGTTTTATCTACTGATAGTCTTGTAAAAACGATTGGAATGCCGAGACGAAGTCATTTAACGTCTTTCCCCTAACGAAAGTTTTAGTTAGAGGAGGACTGGTACTAGTCATGGCAAGATCTCTTTTATCTCGCCCAAATGTCTTTCATCTCGGCGAGATCTCGTCGCGATCTCAGAGAAATTACAAATCTCCCAGAGTTCTTGGGGAAATCTCGTTTATCTCGC
>JANQML010000021.1 GCA_028280105.1 Desulfobacula sp.
CACTGGTCATGGGCGGCAGCCTGCCGGAATGCCCCACATGCGACGGCCGGAATCTAACCCGGCTGATGTCTGCCTGCGGCTTTGTCTCAAAGGCAACCGGCAGCGGCGGTGAGACAACGGTTAAATCCTCTGCCGGATCCGGGTGCGGGCCCTGTACATCCACCAACTGCGGTTCCTGCGGGGTGGGATAACATTCCATGGGAAACACGATAACCATCGGTACCCGGGGCAGTCAGTTGGCCCTGTGGCAGGCCAACTTTATTAAATCTGAAATTGAGGGTTATTTTCCGGATCTCAGTGTCGAACTTTCCATCATCAAAACCACGGGGGACCGGATCACCGACCGCCCCCTTGCCATGGTGGGCGGAAAAGGGTTGTTTGTCAAAGAAATCGAGACGGCCCTATTGAGCAAAGACATTGATCTGGCGGTTCATTCCATGAAGGATATGCCCGGAGAATTGCCCGGGGGGCTGATCATCGGCGCCATTCCCAAACGGGAAAATCCCTTTGATGTGCTGATTGCCGCGGAGAACAGGCAGCTGTCCGATTACAAACCCGGGGCCGTAATCGGTACATCAAGCCTGAGACGCGGGTCCCAGCTCAAACATATCCGTCCCGATGTCCGGATTGAATCCATCCGGGGAAACCTGGATACCCGGATAAAAAAACTGCAGACCGGTGAATATGACGCCATTGTCCTTGCTGCGGCCGGCCTCCGGCGGCTGGGACAGGCAGATCTCATTACCCAGTATCTGGATGAAACCACCATGATCCCGGCAGTGGGCCAGGGCGCCCTCTGTATCGAAACCCGTGCCGACGATCCGGACATCGCTTCCATTATGGAACGCCTGAATGACCCGGACACCCATATCTGCGTCACCGGGGAGCGGGCTTTTCTGAAACGGATCGAAGGGTCGTGCCATATCCCGGTGGCCTGTTTTGCAAAAATGGACGGAAAAGAGGTGGAATTAACCGCCATCGTGGCCTCTGAAGACGGCAAAGACGTGGTCAGGGAAAAACAACGGTCTCTTCCGGAAGCGGTTGAAACCGTTGGCCGGGAACTGGCGGATCAGGTACTTGAAAACGGTGGAAAACAGATATTGGAGTGTTTAAACAGACATGACAGATAGAACCGGCATTGTTTATCTCATTGGTGCAGGGCCGGGAGATCCCGGCCTTTTAACGATAAAGGCAAAAGCGTGCATTGAAACGGCGGATGTCGTGGTCTATGACTACCTGGCCTCCCCCTACCTGCTTGAATATGCCCGCAAAGATGCCGAAATCATTTACGTGGGGAAAAAAGGCGGCGATCACACCCTTTCCCAGGACGGTATCAACCGGTTATTGGTGGACAAGGCCAGGGAAGGGCTTGATGTGGCCCGTCTAAAAGGCGGGGATCCCTTTGTATTCGGCCGGGGCGGCGAAGAGGCCCAGATCCTGTTGAGCCACGGAATTTCCTACGAAGTGATACCCGGTGTCACATCGGCTGTGGCCGCGCCTGCCTATGCCGGGATACCAATCACCCACCGGGATCACACCTCCTTTGTCTCATTCATCACCGGCCATGAAAAACCGGGTAAAAAAGACTCAAGCATGCAATGGGATGTCTATGCCGAATCCAATGCCACACTGGTCTTTTTCATGGGCGTTAAAAACCTGGGGAATATCGTTGAAAACCTGATCGCCCACGGGAAAGACAAAACAACGCCGGTGGCACTTGTCAGATGGGGAACCACCACCCGGCAGCAAACCGTGACCGGCACCCTTGAAACCATTGTTGATGCGGTTAAAAACGCCGGGTTAAAATCACCCGCCATCATCGTCATCGGTCAGGTGGTCTCTTTGCGCGAAGAACTGGCCTGGTTTGACAAACGTCCCCTGTTCGGAAAAAAAATCGTCATCACCCGGGCCCGGGCCCAGGCCAGCAGCATGGTGGCCACGTTAAACCGACTGGGAGCCCAGTGTATTGAAATCCCCACCATCCGGATTGAGCCGCCCGATGACCTGACCCCGTTAAAAACCGCAATTGAACATATCACAGCTTACGACTGGCTGGTCTTTACCAGTGTCAACGGCGTCAAATTCTTTTTTGACACCCTGTTTGACATGGGAAAAGACGTCCGGATCCTGGGTCATCTGAAATTTGCCTGCATCGGCCCTGTAACCAAAGAACGGCTCAGGGAATACGGTATTATCTCGGATATATTGCCGGATACCTACCGTGCGGAAAGTGTGGTGGATGCCTTTTGCGGCGTTGAAATAAAAGGAAAGAAGGTCTTGCTGCCGCGGGCCAAAAAAGCCAGAACGATCCTACCGGAAGAGCTGGATAAAATGGGTGCGAACGTGGATGAAGTGGTGGCCTATGAAACCGGGTTGTGCGACGATGGGAAGACGGAGTTGATTTCACTTTTGAAGGCCGGTGAGATTGATGCCGTCACCTTTACCAGTTCATCCACGGTATCCAATTTCATGAGCCTGCTTGAATCCGAAGATGCCCGAAACCTTATGAAACGTGTCGCTGTTGCCAGTATCGGTCCCATTACTTCGGATACGGCACGGTC
>JANQML010000040.1 GCA_028280105.1 Desulfobacula sp.
CCAACACCGCAATAGGGACATGTGGAACGAATGTTGTCCGTTTCCCAGGCGCGGCCCTTTCCCTTTGACTTTTTCTCGGTCAAAGCGCCTGTGGGACAGGCTTGGAAACACTCTCCGCAAAACACGCAATCACTTTGCGATGACATCAGCGGCTTGTCAAACGCCGTCACGACCTTTGTTTCAATACCCCGGTTTCCAAAATCGATGGCGTCGTTTACCTGAATATCCTGGCAGGCCTGAACGCAGCGACCGCACAGGATGCATTTACCGGTATCACGGGTGATAAAGGGGTTGTTATCCTCAATTTTTCCGGGGTCGCCCTCATGCCTCAACCGGCTGCTGTCGATTCCATATTCATATGCCAACTGCTGGAGGCTGCAGTCTCCGTTTGCTTCGCACAGCAGACAGTCATGGCAGCCGTCAGCCAGCATCAGTTCAATTCCGACCCGCCTCACCGTTCTCACTTTTTGGTTCTCGGTCTCCACAACCATACCGTCCCAGACCGGTGTATTACATGCGGTGGTCAATTTGCCGGGCCCTTTGATTTCCACAAGACAGACCCGGCATACGGCCTTAGGTTCCACCTTTGGAAAATGACAGAGGGTCGGGATGCGGATACCGTTCCGGGATGCGACGTCCAGGATGGTCTCCCCGTTCTTGAAACTGTACTTATCGCGGTTGATCGTAATCGTTGGGGCCATTGTTTCCTCACTGATGTTTAAAGATACAGGTTGACGTCACCTTGGATATGTGGCGCTCACCATAGTTCATTATGCCAATATTGACACAACGAGTTATCATTTAATTCTTTATATGTCAAACCAAAAAGATGGTTTACCCATACGACATCTGTCGTGAAAAACCGACTGGCTGCACCTCACCCGCCTGGAACGCCATCGGTATGATCAGAGACACAGCCCATAGGTTGCCATTACAGCAAACAATAAGTTTGGCCTCCCCTCACCGCCTGTTGCACTGCGTTGGAGCAGCTATTGATCAAAACACTATTTTGGGCTACTATTTCCAGACTTGACAACAACCATGCAAACAGGGTCAAAAAAAGAATGGATAAACCGGAATTTTTTGCGCGTTCAAAAATATGGCTGGAAGATTCCCATGGGGAGGTCGTATTCGGGCTGGGAAGGTATCGTATACTAAAAACAATTAAAAAAGTGGGATCTCTCAATGCTGCAGCCAAAGAGCTAAAGATGGGATACCGGGCAATCTGGGCACGGATTCATGCCACTGAAGCGCGTTTGGGCCAGCCGCTTTTAAAAAAAAAGGCCGGTGGAGCCAGTGGTGGGGGGTCCCAATTAACCCCCCTTGCCGAGGACCTGGTGGAACGCTTTGATAAAATCAGAATATCTGTAGAGAAAAAAACAGACCTGATGTTTGAAAAGGATCTGGGTAAGTGTCTGGCAATTAAAACCTGTAAAAAATCCGGCAGCACCCGCTGAAAAAATTGCCGGGCAATAGATCAAATAAACATAAGGTGGTCAAAAAGACGACATCGCAGCTATGATGGAAATTATCAAATTTGCAATACCCGAAATTATATTCGGAAAGGGAAGCCTGAATCATGCCGGCCAGTGCACCCTGCGACTGGGCGCCAAAAAAGTGTTCCTGGTGAGCGATAAGGGCATTGAAGCGGCGGGCTGGCTGGAGCGGCTCACGGATATCCTGAAAAAAGAGGGCATTGAATGGGTGTTTTACACGGAGGTGACCTCCAATCCCAGGGATTATCAGATCGAGCGGGGTGCAAAGCGCTACCTGGAAAACAATGCGGACGTGATCATAGCCATTGGCGGGGGCAGCCCCATGGATACGGCCAAGGGCATTGCCATCCTGGCGAACAACGGGGGGCGGATACGGGATTATGAGGGGGCGAACCGGGTAGCCCGGCCCCTGCCGCCCATGGTGCTGATCACGACCACTGCCGGCAGCGGCTCGGACATTTCCCAGTTCTGCATTATCACGGACACGGAGCGGAGCGTTAAGATGTCCATTATCAGCCGGACCCTGGTCCCCAACATCTCCATCGTGGACCCGCTGATCCTCCAGACCAAAAGCGAAACCCTGATCATCCAGAGCGCGGTGGACGCCATGGCCCATGCCGTGGAGGCCTATCTTTCCGTGATCGCCTCACCCTTCACCCGGATGCATTCCCTGAAAGCCATTGAACTGATTCACAGCCATTTGAAATCTGCGGTTCAAACCCGTTCACTGGATGCCCTGGAACAGTTGAGCATTGCCTCGGTCTCCGCCTCCATTGCCTTCAGCAATGCCAGCCTGGGCGCGGAACATGCCCTGGCCCATTCCCTGGGCGGCCATTTTGACCTGGCCCACGGGACGGTACACCCCATTCTCCTGGCCGCGGTGATGCGGCACAACCTGGACGCGTGTACGGATAAAATGGCAGATATCGGCCGCATCATTCTCGGCGGGCAGAAAGGATCGGACCGCCGCACCGCCCTTGAAGGCATTGACCGGCTGGTGGAGTTCTTTTCCGGTTTTCCGGTCTCCCTGCGGCTTCGGGATGAGGTGGGAGAGGAAGGCAGGGCCTTTCTCGATCCCATTGCCAGGATGGCCATGAAGGATGTCTGCTGCCTGACCAACCCCAAACCCCTGACCCATGAGGCGCTGCTAAATATCTGCGAGGAGGTTTGGTAATGGCCGGTTTCACAACACTTGAGGACCTGGTGGGCATTGAACACTCCAAGCTGGGATTTTACCAGGAACTTCAGCAGAAAGTGGCCCAGCTTAAAAAGTCGAACCTGAAGCTTGAGGAGAAGCGAAAGGAGAACCAGGCCCTGCTGGACGGGATCACAGACCTGATGATCGTCATGTCCGAAGACCTGGTGGTCCAGCGGGTCAACCATGTGTTCTCCGAATGGTACCCCGGGGTTGATCCGGTGGGCATGCACTGCCACATGATCCTGCGGAACGAATCCGGCCGGTGCCCCGACTGTCCGGCCGTTAAGGCACTTGACCGGAACGAAGTGGTCAAGGATCTTGACATCTACAAGGTCAACGGCAGGTACCGGCA
>JANQML010000050.1 GCA_028280105.1 Desulfobacula sp.
CCAAACGCAATAGTGAGGCTATGATTTTTTGTTAAAACTGGCTTTGAGCAAAATTGACGTTTTTCTACAGAAACTAAGAAGACTGTTAATCGGAGAGTAAGAAAGCTCACAATCAATCCTTAAAGATAGGAATGCTTTGAAATGAAACCTGTTTCCTGGTGGCTCGGATCTGTCGCTGTTTCGATTGTACTGATAGGCATCCTGATTTATCAATGGGCAGAGATGAATGAGTATTATGTCAAGCCCACTCATCTTGAAAATGAACAGGAAGCAGATGCGTATATCAAAACCAATTGGGAAGGAAGAACAGACAATAAACAGATTCCGGATCACCCTCTTTTTAAAATTAAAACCGGAATCTTTATTCAGTCCCTTCAGTTTTCAAATTCAACGGAAGTCAACCTGACCGGCTATATCTGGCAGCGATATGAGGACGGGGTCCATGACCATATCAAACCCGATGCGTCTGAAATCGGTTTTGTGCTGCCGGAGCAGGTTAAATCAGGAAATGATATTGAGCCCCGGGAAGTGTACAGGCTTCACGAAAACGGAGAGGAGATCATCGGCTGGTACTTTGAAGCAACACTCAGGCAGCCCTTTGATTATTCAGGCTATCCTTTTGATCACAAAACCATCTGGATCCGGATGTGGCACAAGGACTTTTTCCGGAACATCGTACTGGTTCCCGACTTCAATGCATATGAGGCAACGGGTATGTCCGATATCTTCGGCATAGAGAATAGAATTGTTTTGGGAACCTGGAAACGGAAAGACACCTATTTTGACTATAAGCCATCCAGTTACGATACAAATTTCGGTATCCCCGGCTATATCGGGCAGACCGGTTTTCCCGAACTCCATTACAACGTTGTGGTCATCCGTAAATTTGAAAACGCATTCATCATCTATCTGCTGCCGCTTTTTCTTGTTTCGGCATTATTGTTTGCAGAACTGCTGACCATCAGTTCAAAAAACGAGGTGTCCGAAGTTCTGGGTTTCAGTACCTCCGGGTTTATTGCCGCCTGCTCGGCCCTGTTCTTTGTTGTCATGCTGGCACACATCCAGTTGAGAGAACAGTTTGCCGGCACCGGTATAGTCTATATCGAATACTTTTATATCCTGATGTATACCGTGCTGGTTCTGGCAAGTGCCAATACCTATCTTTTTTCCATTCGGTCAAATTGCCTGCGCGGCATGATACTTTATAAAGATAATATCATTCCCAAAATTGCCTATTGGCCGGTTTTACTGATCTGCCTGGTCTTGATCACCATCGTTTGCCGGTAAAGCCCTGCAAATTGACCCTGCTGTTTTTAATCTGAATAGGATGATTTAAACTCCATATCTTCCCAGGCGTTTGGATCATAAATACCCTTCTTTTTGGCCTTTTCAACCCATTCCTGTCTCAATCCTTTCCTATATTCCATTTTATCGCTAACCATCTCATCATAGGAAAGACCGGCCAGTTTTTGTGCTTTTTCCTTGGTTGAATAATCGGGCACTTCATAATCAACAGCATCATATTTGGCCAACACGGAGCGCAATTTAATACGGGCTTCCTGACCTTTGTTGATGGCTGACCCCAGAATCCTCAATGTCTCTTCAGGTGCGTGAAAAAAAGACCCGTGGCTGGCAATGGAATAATCCCAGCGCCATTGTGCATGCCTGATATCCAGAAGAATATCCGCCATTTCCTCTTCTGTAGCACCCAGTTCCCAAGCCTTTCCGGCTTCCAGGTGCGCCTTGCTGATAACGCTGGTGGCTGTTTTGTTCAACTCGTCTTTTCTTTCCAGTTTTCGGGCCACTGTATCACGAAGTTCCTGTTCCGTTCCCCGGTGACAGACCATACATGAGTTCCCCATATTATCAAGGGGGTTCCCCACGGTGTGAGAGGAGTATTTCACCCCGCCTTCACGGATGTAAGGCATGTGACAATCCACACAGGCCACGTTGTTCCGGCTGTGCGCCCCGGTTAAATAGATTTCATAACCAGGATGCTGGGCTTTCAGCATAGGCGTCCGGCTTATTTTATGGGTCCAGTCTTTAAAATCGCGATCGTCATAGTACTCCTCCATATCTTCAACAGTAAACCCGTTGTCCCATGGAAACGTGACCACATTGGCGATCTGTTCCTTGCCGTCGTCATCCGTCCATTCGGTTTTCTTGAAATAGTACTCGGAATGGCACTGTGCACATACCAGGGATCGTTTATCCTGATGGGTGGCTTTTGCATAGGGCAAACTGCCTTCATTGTCCATGGCCCGGACCAGGAACTGCCGGGTGAGTGTTAATTCCATGGTTTCATTGTCATGGCAGGCGGCGCAGCCCACCGGGTTCATAATCTCACCGCCAAGCCTTGACCATTTTCCCGTGAAATAGTCCAGTTCACTGTTCTCATCTATGTACCTGGGAACATCCGATGATTTGCAGGTCCAGCATGCAGTGGGCATGGGCCCGGTTTTATCGTCAACGGGTGCGCCGGTTCGAAGTGTGTTCATAACATCTTCCAACATGTAAAAGTGTCCCCGGGGTGAGTTGTAATCTTTGGCAAACCCGTAGCCGGCCCACATGATCACAAGTGCAGGATCTTTTTTCAAATTGTCGGCAATGTCGTTGCTTTCATAGGTCTTCATATAAGAATCGTATTGCCTGGGATAGTATTTTCCCCATTCCGCACTTCTGGATTCAAATTTTTTGATATCTGCCAGAGAATTGATTGCCACCGCATTCATTGCTTTTTGTTCGGCTTTGTTCTTGTTAATGGAAAGCGCCAAAAAAACCAAGGCAACAATTGCAATCGACGAAACGATAGTCAGAGCGATTGGTTTATTCATCATACCCCTCTTTACTTTGATATATTATAATTTTCTTTTACCCCGAGATTATTCGGAGCTGTTATCAAGCTTCGCGTGGAACCGTGAGCCATTATCCGGTGGCAATCCCAGCATTTACGATCGGCATTTGACCCGGCACTGTCCAGATACGATTTGTTATTCTCCATCATTTGGGACACGGTTTCCCTGTGACAGGAGATACAACTGCCCTGGATTCGATCGGCAGCCTCCTCCGTAACCCGGATATTGTGCGGATAGGTTCGAAATGTCATGGCCACGGAATGATTGAAACCGTCTCTGGATTTGGCGACCATCTTATCGATAAAGGAATCCCGGGGCAGATGACAATCCACGCATGTGGCGCTTTCCCGGTGTGAACTGTGCTGCCAGGTGGCATACTGCGTATTCATGACATGGCAATTGATACAAACCTTTGGATCTTCGGAAAGGTATGATACCATGTTGGAGGCATTAACCACATAGGTGAACAGTCCAATCGCCGTTATTACACTGCCGATTGCGATGTACTTCATTAACTTGTCTGTTTCCATGCGCACCCCTTTTTCGATAGATACTAGTAATAAAAAAACCCTGTCTAAATTGTATAACAGATACGAACGTAAATATGCTGTAAATTGATGTAACGAAATCGTAAATTTTCAGAAACTATCCCGCAACCATCTGCCTATCTTCCATAAAAGGCCCTATCAGATAAAAACAGGTCTGTTCCGGGTAACCCTCCTGATTTAAAGAAAATATGACCGGAGGTTGATTCGGTCCCTTTTATTTTTTTAAAATTTACAGCGAAACTCTTCTTGCATTTTACTTGTTTTTTTCTAATATTCACTCGAAAAATACCCGATAATGCTGTAACGTAATCATAAGCCTATTCCTTGTGTATTTTTCTCTTTATCGGTTTGCTTGAACCCCGCTTATAGTCGCAATTGCACAGGAAATTTAAATTAATTATTTGAATAAGAGGAGACAAAAACGGATATCTGATGTTTTCCTATGTTAAACAAAGAATTTCATTAAAATATATTATCATCACCTCAACGACCTTTATTTTTGTCTTTACCGGCCTTTTTCTATGGATTGCCCGGCAGGAAGAACGTTTTATCCTGGAACAGGTCAAAAAGCAGGCCGTCATTCTCCACAAGCAGATCGTTCTGACCCGTCAATGGGTGTCAGACCACCGGTTTGTTCTGGTTAAAAAACAAGAGGGCAAATCATCCAATCCTTTTTTACGCCATCCCGAAGTAACCGATGTCCATGGTACGGTCTATACGAAGATGACACCGTCGATGCTTACCAGGCAACTCTCTGATTATGCCATGGAAGAGAATTTATACTCGTTTAACCTGACAAACATCAACGCGCTGAATCCTGAAAACAAACCAGACCCGTTTGAATTGGATGCATTGCGTCTGTTTACATCCGGAGGCGCTGCAGGAATGAGCCGCATCGAAAACCATGACGGAAAAAAAGTTTTTCGCTATGCCGCTCCTCTTATCATAACGGACAGCTGCCTCTCCTGCCATAACAATAAAAATTACCGGACAGGGGATATCGGCGGATGTATCAGTGTCTTTATTCCTTTTGATGAAGCCCAGGCTGCCATTACCAAAAATAATTTCTTTCTTTTTTTTACAATGATCGGCCTGACCGGTTCGGTCGTTTTAATCCTCTTTTTCTTCACAAGCCGGTTGATATTCACTCCCATAAAAGAGATACGGGCGTTTACCCGGCAAATGAAAATTGAAGAGCTGGGGGATAAAGGGATTGAGGTAGACGGCGACGAATTAAAAGAGTTTGCCGGCATCTGTTATGTGGTGGATAAAACCCTTAAAAACCGGCACAATGAACTGGAAAAAAAGATTGCAGAAGCAACCCGGGATTATTCTGATACCACGTTGAGCCTTAAAAAGGCCAATAGAGAACTATCCGTATTAAACCTTGCCAAAACAGAATTTCTGTCAGATGTCTCCCATGAACTCAGAACCCCGCTTGCCTCAATAAAAGGTGCTGCGGATATTCTTTCAAGAAAGGGCTCCTGCAGTGATCCAACCTATCTTGAAATCATAAAAAAGAATACAAACCATCTGATACGGACCATTGTCGATTTTCTGGATTATTCAAAAATTGAGGCTGGCCGCCTTGAATTAAGCATTATGGATGAATCGCTGACCGATATTGCAAAAGAGGCCATTGACGCTCAAAAGACAGATGCCATGAAAAAGGGGCTTAAGGTCGAACTGGACGCATCGGTTGACGATTGTACGCTTCCTGTTGACAGACACAGAATCTATCAGGTTGTCTCCAACCTTCTTTCCAATGCCATTAAATTCTCATTTGATAACAGCCGAATCCGAATACGGATTTCAAAAATCCGAAATGATTTAAAATTTTCCATAACAGACCAAGGGCATGGTATTGATGACGCCCACCATAAATTTATCTTTAACAAGTTCTTCCAGGCACCCCGGGAAGACGGCATGGCCGATATCCAGAAAGGGTCTTCCGGTATTGGATTGGCTATTTGCAAAGGACTTGTAGAGGCGCATGGCGGAACCATCTGGATGGAAAGTAAAAAAGGCAGGGGCAGCACTTTTATATTTACACTGCCAATGCCAATCCATTGACGGACGGAATGGAGGAGAATATGGACCCATACAGAATACTGCTTGTTGATGATGATCCTGATATCCTTACCATTATAAAAGATAATCTGGAACTTGACGGATATCGTGTCATTACGGCAACCCAGGGGAAAGACGCCTTTTCTGTTTTCCAGCAAAAAGAGATAAACCTGATCATTCTGGATTTAATGCTGCCGGACATCGACGGGATCCAGGTATGCCGGGCAATCCGGACCGATTCCAATGTACCGATTATCATGCTTACCGCAAAAGACAGTGTATCGGACAAGGTTCTCGGCCTGGAAAGCGGCGCCGATGATTATATCGTAAAGCCCTTTGACTACCTGGAGCTGGCTGCCCGTATCAAGGCACAATTGCGCAGGAGTGATACATATGTTTCTGAAACTGAGGTGTTCAAAGTCGGTCATCTGAAACTGAACCCGGAGAAACGCGAAGTGGAAGTGGGAGGATCTCTGGTCTGTTTAACAAAAAAAGAGTTTGATATTCTTTTTCTGCTCTTTAAGCACAGGGACCGGGTCCTTGACAGGGATACGATCAAAACAAAGATCTGGCCGAATCAAAAATTATACAAATGGAGCAGAGCCCTTGATGTCCATATCCAGCGCCTGAGAGCCAAGGTTGAAAAAAATCCGGAACATCCCCAATATATCCAGACCGTTCCGGGAGTCGGTTATATGCTTACCCATACGGTTGGTGAAACATAATGCCAACCATTTGAATTTTCTTTTTTATCGGCGAAAATCTCCGGTTCTGTTTGATGCGGAAGGAAGATGATACGGCCCGGCCATCAGGCATGCCTAATAAATTTTGATACCTGACAGCGGTGGACCCGCCAGACTTTGTTCTCATCCTGAACACCTTTGAGAAATCCCGTGCGAAGGAAACTTTTAATCTTGGCGGAGTTGAGGCCGGAGAGTCGGGAGAACTCTTCGACACCGACGGTCTCGTCCAGGGCGCATTGGGAGTGGTTTTTCATGACTGTATTTGCCGGCGGACGGTAGCCCTGGATTT
>JANQML010000056.1 GCA_028280105.1 Desulfobacula sp.
GTGCCGAATGCAAGGCGGCAAGGAGTGACGAGTGAGGCGTATCATTCATACGCCGCAGGGAGGAACGATCGCAGGCAACGTAGCAGGCGGTGCCGTATGGTGGATCAGGGCCGCTGGTATGGGGTAAGAACGCCGGCATCATGATCGACTCAGTTTCCGCGATAAAGTCGACTGGCTGATCCCCAGGACTTTTGCCGTCTTTTGCTGGCTGCCGTACTTTTTCAATGCCTGCTGAAGCATCTTCCGTTCAAAGGCTTTGAGTTCTCCCTGGTAATCAAAGTGCTGAGGATCAATGTCCGGACTCACGTCTGTCCCTCTGTTCAGGGTATCCGGCAAATGCCAGAGTTCAATCACATCATTTTTCGTCATCGTCACCAGGCGCCGGACCAGGTTTTCAAGCTCCCTGACATTCCCCGGGAAATCATACTCGGATAAGACCTGGCAAACGGGACGGGAAAGGGTTTTACAGGTATCAAACTCCTGGTTGAACCGGTCCAGGAAAGAGAGGGCAAGGGGGATGATATCCTCGGGCCGTTCCACAAGGGTGGGTACACGGATGGGAACCACGTTGAGGCGGAAATAGAGATCTCTTCTGAAACTGCCGTTTTCCACCATCTCTTCCAGGCTCTGGTTTGTGGCGGCAATCACCCGCGTATTGATTTTAATGGGTGAGGTCCCCCCCACTTTGATCAGCTCCATTGTTTCGAGAAATTTCAACAACTTGACCTGGATGGGCAGCGGAATTTCACCGATTTCATCCAGAAAAAGCGTCCCTTTATCCGCGGTTTGAAACAGTCCTTTTTTACCGGTCAAAGAGGCGCCGGTGAACGCCCCGCTCTCATGGCCGAACAATTCGGATTCGATAAGAGAGGGGGTGATTGCCGCACAATTCAGGTCGATAAACGGATAGTTTCTTCGATCGGACAATTGATGGATCAGCCGGGCGATCATGGATTTGCCCACCCCTGAATCTCCGGTGATAATCATGGGAACATCGAATTTGGACGCCTGGATGACCGACTGGAGCACCCGGATCATGGCCGGGCTCTTAACCACCATTTTTTCCAGTTCGGCAGAGGCGATGTCCACATCTGAAAAATCAAGTCTCAGGCCGTCTTTTGATAATTCATCCGGATAGAGGCTCTGGGCAAGCATGTTGATGTGCGAGATATCCCTGTCATTGACCAGGATGAATTCAATCTTTCCGTCGTCGTTAAAAATCGGAACCCCGGTTGAGAGAATCTTTTTTTTATGCCGGGTAGTCTGAATCAGGGAGATCACCTTTTTCTGCCTGAGCACTTTTAAGGAAACCGATGGTTCGTAAAACCCCTCTTTAACCAGATCTCTTACATTTCTGCCCAACACCAGGGAGGCTTTAAAATCGAACATATCCTCGGTGGCCTTGTTGACCATGACAACCACCCCCTCTTTATCCACAACAAAGAGTCCGTCTTTTGAATGGGACAGGATGGATTCAAATATCAGTTCAAAGTGTTCGGGTTTAAGGGTGCTGGATATCCCCTGCTTTGATTTTAACATGCGGCTGATTCTTTTCTCCTGAGCTTAAATATGGTTTTCCGCGGTTTCCTGGGGTCGGTATCTCCTTGTGCCGCCCTGATTATACGGCATTGAAGCCGCTTTTTAAATATACGGCTTCGGAAGCTTTTTTATATATTTTTTAATGCAACATATAAGCCAATTATCTCTTTTTTTCAATGATGCAAATTTTCATAATTCACGAAAAATCAATGCAAAAATGAATAATCCAGACGTTTCATTTCTTCAGCCATGATTATTTCATGACATACCGTTACTTTATTAATCTACTGTTTTTATAAATAAAAATACCATTAAAAAACGAATTACCCTTTCGCTTTTTGTTTGCTTTTTTTACTGGCACACCTGTTGCAGAACCAAAAAAGCTAAAATTTGATTAATAGGTTGCGGTTTTTAAGACCGAGCAAATTTATTTATTTCGATATATAGGAGAACCAAATGACAAACTCAATACCTGAACAGGCTCAAATCGTTATTATCGGCGGCGGCATCGTCGGATGCAGCACTGCCTATCACTTAACCAAAGCCGGGTTCAATGATGTTGTACTGCTGGAACGCAAAGAACTGGGTTGCGGAACCACCCATGCGGCAGCCGGCCTTTTGGCCCAGCTTCGTCAAAACCAGGAAATGACTAACCTGGCCAAATATGCATCCGAACTCTATTCCAAACTGGGTGATGAAACAGGTGTCAACACCGGGTTTGTCAGAACCGGCGCCATCGGTGTCTGCCAGACCGAAGACCGCCGTCTGGAATGGCTCCGCGGTTCTGCAATGGCCAAAGCCTTTGGTATCGACATGCATGAAATCAGCCTCAAAGAGGCCGAAGATATGGTTCCCGGCATGAGCACCGAAGGACTGATTTCCGCATTCTATTTGCCCAATGACGGACAGGTGGATCCCATCGGTGCCACCCAGGCACTGGCCAAAGGGGCGAAAATGGGCGGTGCCTCCATTATTGAAAACTGCAAGGTACTAGATATCATCACAAAGAACAACGAGGTTCAAGGGGTAAAAACCGAAGCCGGCGATATCAAATGCCAATACGTTGTCAACTGTGCCGGTATGTGGGCCAGGGATATCGGCAAGCTTGTCAATGTCAGCATTCCGCTTCATGCCGCCGAGCATATGCATGCGATTACGGTTCCCATCGAAGGATTGAAAAAACATTTTCCCACTGTCCGTGACTTTGACGGTGTGACCTATTTTAAAGAAGAGTCTGGGGGGATTCTTTTAGGCGGCTTTGAGGTTGTCGCCAAACCATGGGGTATGAAGGGGATTCCGGAGAACTGGAAATTTACCGAGCTTCCTGAAGACTGGGATCAGTTTGAAGTCTTCATGGAGTGCGGTTTTGAACGGTTCCCCGCCCTTGAAGACGCCCAGATCCGTCATTTGGCCGTTTGTGCGGAAAGTTTTACACCGGACAACGCCTTTATGATCGGTGAAGCACCCGGCATTAAAAACTTTTTTGTCGGCTGCGGTATGAATTCAGTGGGCATCGCAGGTTCGGCCGGTGTCGGACGTGCGCTTGCCCAGTGGATTTCACAGGGATACCCGGAAGAGCAGCTCTGGCCGGTGGATGTACGAAGATACTTTCCCTGGCAGCGAAATGATAAATACCTCCATGACAGGGTAATTGAATCTGTCGGAATTTTATATGAGCACCATTACCCGAACCGTCAGCGAACCACTGCCAGACCGGTGATCTGTTCGCCGCTTCATGACCGTTTAAAAGAGAACGGTGCCTGTTTCAGCCAGATTGCCGGCTGGGAAAGGGCTGACTGGTTTGCACCCGAAGGTGTGGAACCGGTTCACAAATATGACTGGAGAACCCCCAACTGGCTGCCGTACCAGAAAGAAGAGCACCTGGCGGTCCGGCACGGTGTGGGAATGTATGACCTGACATCCATGGGAAATCTGCTGGTCCAGGGGAAAGATGCCCTGGCCGTTATTCAGAACCTGTGCACCAACAATATCTCCGGCACACCGGGTGCTGTTGTATATACACCTGTGGTCAACGAACGCGGCGGATTTGAAACCGATATCACGGTCACCACCCTTGATGAAGAGACCTTTTTTATTGTTACGGCTGCGGGCACAACGATCCGCGACCTGGATTACATCAAACGCCGGATCCCGGAAACCAGCATCTGCACCATCACCGATGTCACCCACGGATACTCCATGCTGGCGATTATGGGACCCAAATCAAGAGATCTCATGCAGGAGCTGACCAGCGCGGATATGTCCAATGAAGCCTTTCCCTTCTCAACTGCCCAGGAAATCGATATTGCATATGCAAGAGCCATTGCCGTCAGAATGTCCTATGTGGGTGAGTTGGGCTGGGAATTGTACATACCTTCCAATTTCTCCGTACCGGTCTTTGATGCCATTATGGAAGCCGGAAAAAAACACGGCCTCAAACTGATTGGAATGCAGGCAGTGAACTCCCTGCGGCTTGAAACCGGTTACCGTCACTGGGAATCCGATATTACACCGGATGACAATCCCTATGAAGCCGGCCTAGGCTTTGGTGTGAAACTGGACAAAGGAGACTTCATCGGTAAAGAGGCGCTGGCGGAACAAAAACAGAAACCGTTAACCCGTAAACTGGTCATGTTTACCCTGGAAGACACCGATGTAATGCTCTACGGCAGCGAGCCCATATACCGGAACGGAGAGTACAACGGCATCAATACATCCGGTGCTTACGGCTTTGAAGTCGGCAGTGCCCTGGGTATGGGATACCTGACCAATCCGGACGGCATTACCACGGAGTGGATTAAAGAAGGAACATATGAAATCGTTGTAGAAGGCAAACCCAGAAAAGCCATCCTGCAACTGAGTTCTCCGTATGATCCGAAAAACCTGCGGACAAAAATGTAACCCACTGTAATTTTAGAAAGGACAGATTAAATGAATATTATTGTCTTAATGAAACAGGTTCCGGACACCGAGGCACCCGTAGAGATTGCCGAGTCCAAGGATTGCCTGGATACCGAAGATCTGAAGTGGGCCATCAACCCGTATGATGAATATGCACTGGAAGAGGCGTTGCTGATAAAAGAAGCCAGTGATGACGACGTCACGGTAACCGTTGTTTCCGTGGGTCCGGACCGGCTTGCCGAGGCCTTCCGTGTTGCCTATGCCATGGGGGTTGACAATGCCATCCATGTTAACGATGAAGTGGATGACGAGGTCTTTGGTGCCGTGGATTCTTACACCACCTCCAAAATCATTGCCAAACTGCTTGAAAAGACCCCGTATGATCTGATCATTTCCGGGTTCCGGGCAGTGGATGACGACAATTACCAGGTCCCTGCATTTATATCCGAATTTTTGAACATCCCCATGATATCCTTGGTTGTTAAGCAGGAAATCAGCGGTGATTCAATTACCTGTGAGCAGAGCATTGACGGCGGCATTGCCGTTGTAAAGGCGCAGTTGCCGGTGCTGATCACCGCTCAAAAGGGATTGAATGAACCCAGATACCCGGCCTTTCGTGCCATTATGAAGGCAAAAAAACGGAAGGTGGATGAGCGGGAAATCGAAGATATAGGTCTTTCCGTTGAAGAAGTCGGCGTAACCGGGGCAAAAACAAAGATTCGATCCCTTTCCTATCCTCCCAAACGGGCGGAAGGAAAACTGGTTGAAGGAAACTCTGCCGCTGAAAAGGCAGAGGAACTTGTGCGACTTCTCAGAGAAGAAGCCTGTGTAATTTAGGGACAAGGAGACGATAAATGGCGCAAGGAATATTGGTAGTAACCGAAATTTGGAACAATAGTTTCCGGAAAATATCCTTTGAGGCTCTCAGCGAAGGAAAGCGGTTGGCTGAAAAACTCGGGGAACCCTTAACCGCACTGGTTTTAGGTGAAAATGTGAATGAGCTGGCCCAACAGCTCTCCGTCTATGGACCGGACACGATTCTGGTGGGAGATGACGCGGCAATTAAATCGTTTCGTCCCTGTGAATATGTCAATGTCGTCAAAGACGCCATCGAAGCGGTGGGCCCGAAAATCGTTCTGTTCGGTGCCACCCGGCAGGGCAAGGAGCTGTCCGCCCGTATTGCGGCGAAACTCCGGGCAGGGCTTGCCGTGGAGTGCAGTGCATTTGATATTGAAGATCAGCGGCTGGTGGCCACCCGGTCGCTTTACGGCGGAAAAGTCATTGCAACCGTAGATATTGAAGGTGAGCCCCAGATGGCTTCCATCCGGCCCAATGTATTTGAAATTGAAGAAAAATCCGGGGATGCAAAGATGGACAGCCTGACCGTTAATCCCGGCGATGTCAACGTGACGCTGGTGGAAGAGAAGGTTGAATTCTCTTCAAAAGCGGATCTGACGGAAACCGACTATATTGTTTCGGGTGGCCGGGGCATGGGTGGTTCGGATTACTCTGTTCTGGAAGCACTTGCCGCCAGGCTCAACGGTGCGGTCGGGGCATCCAGAAATGCCGTGGATCTGGGCTGGCGGCCCCAATCGGACCAGGTGGGACAGACCGGACGAATGGTCTCTCCCAAGCTCTATATCGCCTGCGGCATATCCGGTGCCATGCAGCATGTGGCCGGAATGAGCACCTCCGACGTCATCGTTGCCATAAACAACGACCCGGATGCACTGATCTTTAGAGTTGCCGATTATAAAGTGATCGATGACCTCTTTGAAGTGGTTCCGGAAATCACAAAAGCTCTGGATAAAAAATAACCGATCTTGCCCGTAACAACCTGCCGGCTTTGTCTTTTCAGGCCGGCCGGCAGGTTTATTCCTTTTCATGCGATTTTAGTGCCGTCCTTTTTTTCATTCCATTCTTTTCTTATTTATAGAACCCGGGCAATTATGCCCCGTAACATACGGATTCGATCCGGCATTGTTTTGATTTCATTTTTTTACAACACCTTGAAATCAATATTTAAACCCGGTTATCAATAAACACCACTCGGCATAATATCCCCATTCTGTCAAACAGGGTACTGTCCGGATTCGTCAATGCACTCTAAGGGAAGTTGATTGATCTCATTGCTAATCTGGGCCGGATTTATTTTCTTTCCAATTCAATGTAAAGTGCATCCATGTTTCGTCTTTCCTGTTTCCAAAATTTCATCTAAGTCTTTCAGCCAAAGCATTTCACGACGCCCTTTAGTATCTTTAAAACTCATCCCAAGCGCATAGCCAAAACAATAGTTAAAGGGTAATAGTCCGTTTTTTCTCACTGCGGTATTGCAGCGCAAAATGGAATAATAGAGTATCCTTTTAACAGGGTTCTGTCCTGCCTCAGCAGGAGTCATTTTTTCCCACCTCTTTGGTATATACTCCGAAAAAAGACCTTCTAACTCAACAATGCTTACCAATATCGCGCCCCTCATAATGATCCTCGCTTGCCTTGCTAAACGATGTTTTTCTAAAAAAAAGCACCCGGAGAGTTTCTTTAACTTCCGGGTATTTTTTCCGTTGACGTTATTTTTTAAATGGGAATGGAGTTGTGCAGCCGCAACCGCAAACAACATTGGCTTCTACAGCTCTCTTTAACGGTTTCTGCTGTTTGGTTTTCGAGACCTTTTTTTGCCTGTCCTTTTTTGGATCTTTCATTCTTATCACCTCCTTTCATATAAAAAAATGGCTTCACCAATTGTGTGATGAGCTAAACTTAAAGCGGATTAAAAGAAATGAAAATTTCATATTTTTAATACAGCTTTGGCAATATCTTGTCGTAGCCATTCCGAAGTTTTAAAATGAAGGGTGAGTCCTCTGGCGTCTCTGAACAATCTTTCAACTGTATTCTCCCGGCAGTATCCTTGACCGCCCAATACCTGCACTGCTTTATTGGTAACATCAATTGCTTTTTCAGAAGCATACAGTTTTGCCTTAAAGCCATTTATTGCAGCTATGTCATTTTTGTCGTCAGCTATAGAAGCACAAGAGTTAAGATAGGTCTCTATAGTTTCGCTTCCAAGAACCATGTCTGATATTAAAAACTGAACCCCCTGATGGACTCCAATCGGCTGACCAGCTATGGTTCTCTCTTTTGCGTGTCTAACAGCTTTTTCCAAGGCAGCAATGGCTAATCCAGAGGATATTGCGGCAGCGCCATAAAAACCCCATTCGATAAGCGATTTGCCAAGAATTTCAAGACCATTTCCCTCGTCTCCAATAAGATTTTTTTCGGGAATTCGGCAATTACTAAAAAATATTTCCTTTGAGGATGTGCTTTTTAATCCCATCTTTTTTTCTGCTTGTCCAAATGAAAGACCTGGGTTGTTTTTTTCAATAAGAAGGGTGCTCATCCCATTGAGACCTTTCTCAGATTCCGTCTTAACCAGTACTAAATAAGCATTTGCCTCTTCTCCTGAAGTAATAAAAAATTTCGAACCGTTTACGACATAATCGCGTCCATCTTTCACTGCAACCGTCGAAATAGCTCCGGCATTGCTTCCACAATCAGGTTCATGAACTGCAAAAGCCCCTAAGCTTTTAAATTTCGTTAAGTCAGATATCCATTTCTTCTTTAAAAAGTCATTACCTGAAATATCGATAGCTTTCAGTAATACCACATGGGATGTAAAAACAAGTGCTGTTGAAGCACAAACTTTGGCGATTTCCCTCACAGCAGCAACAAGTTCAACTCGTTTTCCTCCGAAACCATCCTCGCTTTCAGAAAGCACTAATGCCGGTAAATCTGATTCTCCCAGGATATGGAGAGCGTCTCGCGGAAAAGCATTGGCTTGATCAAATTTCGATGCTTGGGGGGCAATCTTTTCTTGTGCTATTTTTTTAGTAAGATTAATGATTTCTGCCAATTGATTTTTGTGAATCGTTTTCATGTTGACATCCATGTTTAAGTAATTAATTATTTAATAAAATACTAAAATTAAAATCAAAAAAATATACTATTCGTTTTCAGGAAGCGTCTTTATTTGCTTTCTTACTTCTGCAAGCTCCTTTTGCAACTCTTTTTCCCAACGTTTGAGGAGCGCTAATTTATCATCGGCAGTCTCTAATTCTCCATCACGAACCCGGCCAGTTCCCTTGCACCCACATGAACAAACATCAGAGAGGAGGTCATGGCATTGTTCTAATGCTTTTTCGTTTATTTTATAAGGAATCCAATAGCCTTTACGCTCACTGCGTACCAAACCAGCGTGGCGAAGTGTTTTTAAGTGTTGTGAAACTGCAGACGGTGATATTTTTAAATTATCGGATAGTTCATTTACACCCAAAGGACCACTCTTTTTTAGAAGTTCAATAATCCGTATTCTATTTTCAACTCCAAGAATTTTAAACATTTCTGCTTGGCTATGTATCATTGAATCACCATATTTAAGTATTTTCTTAAATATAAAAATAATTAACTGGGATGTCAACAACTTTTTTTTGTTTACAGTTAGCAAAATTTTGAAGTATTTCAGAGCGCCACTAACTCTATAATTCATCACGTTTCTGAATAGCTATCGAACCACAATATATAGGGTTTGGTGATACAAGCTGAAAATAACGATTATATAAAGACTCCTACTCGAACAATTCGATAATGAACCCTGCGGTGAGGACTACCTCTTGAATATTAACTTTGTACCAAAAGTTAATATTCGATTTCGGACTGGTCGAATTCCCTTAGAGTGCATTTACGCAATAACCTGGACCTGGGCGATATCCCAGAGAAGAAAAACGTTTGGTAAATGCTTTTAAATCCAGGATCAGATTGAATTCAAGACTGATCCATTCTTTTACGATGGATTTGCCTTTTGCGGCAGGGATTTGAGCCAATGCCTTGTTCAGGGTCGTGTGAGGATGCGGATATTCTTTGTATCGCCGTAATTTAAAAAAATTCACAAAAGGTTAAACCGTTTCCGGATACCAACAGGCCGGTGACGGATCCGGCTCATCACCAACCGTTTTTATTTATCCCGATGTCAGGGCTTGTTCCTCACCGGATGTATCATTTAACTGATAAAATTGTTTAAAATATCTTTCATGGACCGGATATGACCAGTGTTTATCTTTTAGTATCTGTACTGCACAGTCGACATCCTTTTGCCTGATACAGTCGATAAATGCCTGGTGCTCCTCCAGATGCTGGGATTCCCAGGTATGCAGATAGGACCGGCGGGGAAAATCATAGAGCCGCTGCTTGATCGGGGTAATGATCTTTTTTAAGGAATCATTGTCGGATAAATCGAGAAAAACACCGTGAAAGTCGAGGTTGAGCCGGTAATAGGTTTCAAAATCACTGTTGTTGATCGCCTCATACTGTTTTTGATTCAGGGTTTCCATTTGCCGGATGTGGGATGTTGTCAACTGGTTGAAAACAGATTTCACAACAGCGGCTTCCAACGCACCAATGATTTGATACGACTCTTTGATTTCTTTGAGTGTCAGTTTGTTTACCATAATTCCTTTTCTGGGCAATATGGATACAAACCCCTCGGTTTCAAGCTGAATCAATGCATCCCGCAACGGCGTCTTACTGATTCCCAGCTCATTGCTGAGCAGGTTCATGTTGATATACGTGCCTTTTTCCAGCTCGCCATCCTGCATTTTCAGTTTGATAAAGTCGTATATCTGTTCTCTCAAAGATTTAGTATTCAGCATAGCGTCCTTCCTGTTTGCACAAACTCATTTGTATCCTACCGTACTGTAAGATAGGAGGTTAAGTTTTGTCAATGGGTCATCCGGTGGGGGTCATCCGTCGGGGTTCATCCGCCGGCCCATGGCTGAAACAATCCGATTAAATTGGCTCGGGATTCTATCCCAGCAATTCCACCACATCGTTTGCAATTTGGAGCTCTTCGTTGGTCGGAATCACCCAGACCTGGATTCGGCTCCCCGGTGTATGGATATGGAAAGGATCGGCAGACCGGATCACCTTGTTTTTCTCAAGATCGATATCAATTCCAAAAACAGAGAGATTTTCGCATGCCTTCAGGCGGACAATCTCATCATTCTCCCCGACCCCTGCAGTGAACACAAGTGTGTCCACATCACCCAGGGCCGCCATATAGGCCCCGATATACTTTTTAATCTGATACGAAAACATGTCCAGGGCCAGTACGGCACGGCGGCTGCCGCCGGCGGCCTGTTCATGGATATCTCTCAGATCGTTTGACCCGCAAATCCCTTTTAATCCGCTCTTTTTGTTCAGGACCGCATCCAGTTCCGTTATATCCAGACCGGTCTGTTCGAGCAAATACCCGATAATCGCCGGGTCCATATCTCCGGTCCGGGTTCCCATCATCACACCGGCAAGGGGGGTCATCCCCATTGAGGTATCGATACATGCCCCGTCTTTCACGGCGCATACGGAGCAGCCGTTACCCAGGTGCAAGGAGATCAGGTTGGTTGCTTCAATTGGTTTTCCCAGTAAGCGGGCGGCCTGGGTGGAGACATATTTATGAGAGGTGCCGTGAAATCCGTACCGTCTGATCCTATGGGTTTCGTAAAATGAATACGGCAAGGCGTAAAGAAAGGCTTTTTCAGGCATGGTCTGATGGAACTCCGTATCAAAGACCGCCACATGGGGAACACGGCCGAATATCCGGCCGGCCACTTCAATACCGGTTAAATTGGCCGGATTGTGCAGCGGTGCCAGCGGATTGTTATCCTCGATCGCCTGTTTAACCCGGTCATCAATAAGAATCGATTGTCCAAACGCCTCTCCTCCCTGAACCACCCTGTGTCCAACGGCATCGATGTGCGACATATCTTCAATCACCCCTGTTTCCGGGTCAATAAGAAGGGAAACAACCCGATGCATGGCCGCTTCATGGGTCTTCACCGGTTCCGCTAACTTGATTTTTCGGGGCAGGTCACCCTGATAGACCGTGTGACTGATCAGCGAGGCCGCTTCACCGATGCGTTCCACAACTCCGCCTGCCATGACAAGGGATTGCTTCATATCAAACAATTTATACTTCAGAGAAGAACTGCCGGCATTGATCACCAATATATTCATCAGGTCACCTGTGACATTGAATAGAAGATTAAAATAGAAAAAGGGGTTAAGGCCCATCCAAAAACCGCCAACAGCTCCGGGACGTATATGGAATTTCCCTTCCCCTGAAACGGCATACGGCCCGGTTTTGCAACCAGGCCCTATGCGCGTTACCCAATCGGGTATATGACCCCCGGTGTTCCAAAAACACCGATCGTTCTTTTAAATCAAGACCGTTTTTGAGGTGGCCTTTAGTCTAAAAACCGTTCCACCGGGGTATAGTCCAGATCAAAGGCTTCGGCAACCGCCTGATAGGTCACGTGGCCTTTGATGACGTTGGCGCCCAGTTTGATTTCCTTGTTATCCTGCATGGCTTTTTTCCAGCCTTTGTTGGCAATCTGAACCGCATACGGGAGCGTTGCATTGGTCAATGCCATGGTGGATGTTTTTGCAACGGCTCCGGGCATGTTGGCCACACAATAGTGGATCACACCGTCAATGGTATAGCAGGGTTCATCATGGGTCGTTGCCTTGGAGGTTTCAAAACAACCGCCCTGGTCAATGGCTACATCCACAACAACCGAGCCGTCTTTCATCTCTTTGATCATCTCGCGTGTCAGCAGTTTGGGTGCTTTGGCACCGGCCACAAGGACCGCGCCGATGACGACGTCGGCTTTGAGAACAAGCTCTTTAAGGACCGCTGCGTTGGACATGACAGGGAAGCAGTTGGCAGGCATGACGTCGTCCAGATAGGCCAGCCGTTCAAGGTTGGTATCCAGGATATAGACTTTCGCACCCAGGCCGCAGGCCATTTTGGCTGCATTTAATCCAACAATACCACCGCCGATAACGACCACCGTGGCCGGTTCAACACCGGTGACACCGCCCAGAAGGACTCCCATGCCGCCCTGGGGCATTTCCAGATATTTGGCTGCTTCCTGGGTGGCCATACGGCCGGCGACTTCGCTCATGGGCAGCAGAAGCGGAAGCGACCCATTGTCTTTTTCAATGGTCTCGTATGCAATGGCCACGGATTTGCTGTCAATGAGCGCACGGGTCTGCTGTTCGTCTGCTGCCAGATGCAGATAGGTGAATACGATCTGGTCCTCCCGGATCATATCATATTCAGACGGCTGCGGTTCTTTCACATGCATCACCATATCGGATTGCTTATATATCTCAGCCGGCGTATCCACGATGGTTGCACCGGCGTCAACATAATCCGAATCCTGGTATCCGGCACCAACGCCTGCATTTTTTTCAACCAATACCTTGTGGCCGTTCTGAACCATGGTGATGACCCCGCCGGGGGTCATGCTGACTCGCTTTTCAGCGACCTTGATCTCTTTTAAAATACCGACAATCATTTTCCTGCTCCTCTAATTCGTAATTAATAAAATGTTTTTTTAATGGCAGCGCTTACCGTGTCAACAATCGTATCCACCTGCTCTTTGGTAATAACCAGACTCGGGGCGAAATTCATCACATTATTCAGACCGTGGAAACTGGAATTGGTCCGGCCGACAATCACACCCTGGGAAATGACGTTTCCCATTAAGGCGGCCATTTGCGCCTCTGATACCGGTTCTTTTGTCTCTCTGTCAGTGACGTATTCGATTCCGCAGAAAAGGCCCTGGCCCCTGACATCTCCGACACAGTCAAATTCTTTGAGTTGGGTCAGTCTTTCCAGCAGATATTCACCCATTACCCGGCTGTTTTCAATCAGGTTTTCCTCTTCAATGATCCGGGTGCTCTCAAGGGCCGCCGTCATGGGGGCCGTACATCCCCCATATGTACTGATGTCCCGGAAATAATTCAACCGTTTTTCTTCATCTGCGGGATCGTTCAAAAAGACGTCATATACCTTTTGTTTGACAACCGTGGCCGACAATGCCTCGTAGGAGCTGGCCAGCCCCTTGGCCATGGTGATGATGTCAGGCACAACGTCAAAATGTTCGTGACCCCAGAATTTTCCGGTCCGGCCGAATCCGCAGACCACCTCATCCATGATCATCCAGATATCGTATTTGTTACAGATGTCCTGCAGGATGGGGTAGTATTCTTTAACCGGTTTCAGGATACCCCCACCGGCCGTAATCGGTTCGACGATCAGTCCGCCGATGGTGTGCGCCCCCTCTTTGAGAATGATATCTTCAATCTTTCTGGCACATTCAATCTCACATTCTCCATAGGTTTTATCGTAAGGGCACCGGTAACATTCGCAATGGGGAAATTCGACGAACCCGTCCGGAAAAGGACCAAAGTCCTGTTTTCTCTGGGCCTGGCCCGTGGCGCTCATGGCCCCGATCGTCGTGCCGTGATAGTCCCGGTCCCGGTACATGATTTTATACTTTCCGGCGCGTTCCGGGCTGATGCGGGACGCCTGGCGGACAATCTTAAATGCCTTTTCATTGGCCTCGGACCCGGAGTTGGAAAAATAGACTTTATCGTGATTAGGCAATTTTTCCAGCAGTTTCTGGGCAAACTTGATGGCAGGGACCGTACCGAAAACACCTGCAAAATAAGGCATCTTCTTCATCTGGTCATAGACGGCTTCGGCAATTGACTCCCGGCCGTAACCGACCATAACGCTCCAAACGCCGCCGGATGTGGCATCCAGATATTCATTTCCCCGGATATCGGTGACCACCAGTCCTTTTCCCTCGACAATAATCATCTGCTCCTGGGTTTCAAACACTTTATGCGGTTTAAGATGATGCCACAGGCAGTTTTTATCCCCGTCCACCATCTCTTCCGTATTATAATCCAGCCAATTCATCTTTGTTTCCATACGCCTTTACCCCCTTTTCAAAATTGCCGTACCGGCGTTGAGCCGCTGCAACCCGTTTAAATACGGTCCGCGGGCTGCAAACAGCTCAAATCAGTTGTTTATTATACACCTTTTTGCGGACGCATATCAGCTCTGTCGATTCCTGCAACAGGAACCGGTTTCTTCATGGCATCCCGCCGGAACGGTTCGCCCAGTTCCTGATTGGTCATTACTTCGATGAAAGTGGTTTTTCCCTCTTCCATCTGTGCTTTGATGGCTGCATTCAGCTTGCTGTTCAGATCATCCATGGAAGTGGCCTGGACCCCTTCAACGCCGCACGCTTTGGCAACCGCAGCATAGGAAACGTCCGGATTCAATTCGGTTCCGACAAAATTGTCTTCAAACCAGAGGGTGGTGTTTCTCTTTTCAGCACCCCACTGGTAGTTTCTGAAGATGATCATGGTAATCGCCGGCCATTCATTACGGCCGCAGGCGGCCATTTCATTCATTGAAATGCCAAAGGCGCCGTCTCCTGCAAATCCCACAACCGGTACGTCGGGCTGGGCGATTTTTGCGCCGCAAATGGCGGGGAATCCGTACCCGCAGGGGCCGAACATACCCGGAGCAAGGTATTTACGACCTTCTTCAAAACTCGGATATGCATTTCCAATGGCACAATTGTTACCGATATCTGATGAGATAATCGCATTTTCCGGCAAGGCGGCTTTGATCGCCCGCCAAGCCATTCTGGCTGTAATTTTTTCAGGTTCACGGTTTCTGGCACGTTCGTTCCAGGTGGTGCCGGGATCATCCTGCTCGTGGTCCATGCCTTCCAGTTCCGCATTCCAGCCGGCTTTGACTTTTTCGATCGTCTCTTTGCGTGACGCCCGGTCCGTATCGCCGGCGGCCGGTGCCAATTTATCAAGAATGGATACAGCCACTTTTTTGGCATCGCCCACGATGCCGACTGTCACCGGTTTGGTCAGACCGATCCGGTCCGGGTTGATATCAACCTGGATAATGGCGGCATCTTTGGGCCAATAATCAATGCCGTATCCGGGCAAGGTGGAGAACGGATTCAAACGGGTGCCCAAAGCAAGCACGACATCGGCTTTTGAAATCAGCTCCATACCGGCTTTTGACCCGTTATATCCCAGGGGGCCTGCAAATAGCGGATGGCTTCCCGGGAACGCGTCATTATGCTGATAACCGCAGCAAACCGGTGCATCCAGACGCTCGGCAAGCGCTATTGAATCTTTAATCGCCCCACCGATAACCACGCCGCCGCCATTCAGAATAACCGGGAATCTGGCGTTGGACAACAGCTCGGCCGCTTTGGTAATCGCCTCTTCCCCACCGGCCGGTGTTTCAAACTCTACAATGGCGGGCAGCTCGATATCAATCACCTGGGTCCAGAAGTCACGGGGAATATTGATCTGTGCGGGTGCGGAGGCCCGTTTGGCCTGCATAATAACCCGGTTCAGCACTTCGGCCATCCGGGACGGGTGGAGCACCTCTTCCTGATAGGCCACCATGTCTTCAAACAAGGCCATCTGCGGTACTTCCTGGAAACCGCCCTGCCCCATGGTTGCATTGGCCGCCTGGGGTGTTACCAGCAGAAGGGGGGTATGGTTCCAGTATGCGGTTTTTACCGGTGTTACAAAGTTGGTGATTCCCGGACCGTTCTGTGCAACCATCATGGACATCTTGCCGGATGCCCGGGTAAAACCGTCGGCCATCATACCGGCATTGCACTCATGTCCGCAATCCCAGAACGAAATTCCGGCCTTGGGAAAAAGGTCGGATATCGGCATCATTGCCGAACCGATAATTCCGAATGCATGCTCAATTCCGTGCATTTGAAGCACTTTTACAAACGCCTCTTCAGTGGTCATTTTCATTTTGACTCTCCTTCGTTTAATTGTCTTGCCCTGAACCTTGCAGGGATAAATATTCATATAAGATCTTCTATTTTAAGCCTCTGATATCTGATACATCAGACATCATGAATCTGTCAATATCTTTTTTCCCGGTCCTCTTTTTTATTCGGATCCTCACGGCCTTTTTGGTACTACCGGCTGCTGCGTCTGCTGAATGCCACTCTTTTATACCAAAAAAAGTGTAAACCGTTACATTGCTATCCGTTACACACTTGACACAAACGTTACACTTGTGTTTAGATCAGGGAATTCAGAGCCGGTTCTTCTATTTTCTTTCCAGACGGCATAGCAATGCATTTCAGAAATATGAGATTCATGGCATGAATTTTGATCATAGCTTCTGATATTCTGATATTAAAACCGCCGCCATGGAGGACGGCCACGAATGCATGGTTTGGAGAAACCAGGTATGGTAAATTGCCGGTTCATAAAACAATGGGAACCTGCCCCGGTAAAAGGAAACGCCTAAATGACGAAAAATCGGATCATCACTTTCAACCGGATCATAGCCATTTTCTTGTGCTTATTTGTTTTGTTCACCGCCTGGCGGTTACTGGGCTCCGGAAGAAAAGGGACAACCATTCGCCTTCATGACGATCAGGTGGATATCCAGAAATTCACCAATGCCATTGCCCGGTTTATTATTGAGAACGGATACGGATACCGGGTTCAACTGGTGGAAAGCACGATCAAAGAAGTGCATGAACTTCTGATAACCGGCAATATCGATGTCACCCTTGAGTTGTGGAAAGATAATAACCTGGCCTGGTATCAGTCGGTGAAGGAAAAAGGAGATGTGATTGACTTGGGCCCTATTTACACCGGCGGCCGCCAGTACTGGATCATTCCCCAATGGTATGCCCGGGAAA
>JANQML010000076.1 GCA_028280105.1 Desulfobacula sp.
ACACCGGCCTTTCACGCCGGCGACAGGGGTTCGAATCCCCTTGGGGATGCCAGTTTTATTATCTTGTAAGGGCCCGTATCTATTTTTGAATACGAACGGGCCTTTTCTATTTTCCGGTCTTTGCATCTTCTTTTAGATGGACGCCGTTTGACTTTAAGGGATCAATCCTTTTTCCTGATATAAATGACCTTTTTTACCTTTGCCACCAGGGATTCCTGGGCATCAACGACATCCACTTCAAATGTGTGAAAATACTTTTTACCGCCAGACGTTTGATCCAGTATCCGGTCCAGATCCTTTTCCCGGATTCTGAACTCCGCCGATACTTTGCCGGTTCCGGGCTGGATGAATTCAATTTCGGCACGCTTGTCCCAGACCAGATAATCCCTGCCCAGGATCGGCATCAGCATAAGCATGAAATGGGGATCCACCATGCTGTAAAGGCTGCCCCCGAAATGGACGCCGACCGCATTCCGATTGTACCACTTCATCTTCATGGAAACCTTTGCATAGCGCCAGTCTTTGGATATGGTTTCCATCCATATGCCCGCCCCGATGTAGGGGCCATAAAAACGAAGCCCCCATTTCAGCAGTCTTGGTGTCCACTTCATAGCCAACCCTTTTTTAATGTGATCCGGTCAACGATTTCTCATTGGGGAGATCTCTTCCGGTAGATTCATAAATGATTCCAAAAGAAAATTGTATGGAATATCGTATCGATTCGAACTTCTGTTAAAAAATTCCGGTCCTTTTGTCAATATTTAAGATTGGACCCGTGCAAAAAAGAAAAAAAAGGATTGGAAGGTGTTTCAACTCCCAATCCTTTTTTAAGGTAAGACAAAGGAACCTGTCTGTTTGTCAAACAGCAGGGGTTACCCTTCCTGAACCGTTATCTGTTTTTTACTGGTGCGTGCGTGTTTTATCCGTATCATAAACCGGAAATTTCACCACCGTTGCCGTGCAGGTGCCGGTTTCACCGATGACTTCCAGCCGGGTGCCGAGGGCCTTATAATCCGGGTGTAAACGGACCAGTGCCAAAGATTTTTTCAACCGGTGGGAATATGCCGGCTTATCGTTCACGCTGCCGACCTCTTTGCCGTCGATCATCAGCTTTTCTCCGCCGGCAAGGGCCGTGTCGATATCCGCCTCAATCCCGCAAAGCTTAAACCGTTCGTTTCCTTTGGCAGCCAGGACAGCGTCTCTTCCCCGGAAACCCCCTTTATTCAAATCAACGGCCCACCCCATATTTACTTCCCACGGCGTATTCTCCATCAGATCAAACCGCCGCCAGGACAATGCGGCCTCCATTCGGACGGGGAATATGCTGGCAATGGAACAGGGCATGATTCCCATCCCTTTTCCGTGCTCAAGAATACTGTCCCAGATATCGCATGCCAGGTGAGGATCAACAAACATCTCATAGCCGCGTTCACCGGAAAACCCGGTCCGGGATATCAGGCAGGGCACACCAAACACTTCGGTTTCCTGATGGTGAAAATACTTCATGGCTGCCAGATCGATGGGCGTGTGCTGATCCAGAAGATCGAGCGCCTTGGGTCCCTGGAGGGAGATCAAGTGCAGACCGCCTTCATACTCAACAACAACATCCTTTCCTTCTGCGGACAACTCGGTCATTGTCCTGGCACAACCGTCTCCATGGACGACCATGTACTCGTCATTTCCCAGGTTGAACGTAATGCCGTCATCACAGATGACGCCGGTCTCCCTGAGGAACGGACCGTACTTGGACTGGCCGGGTTTTAGCCGGGCCACATCAAAGGTTACCGCATGGTTTAAGACACGGGCCGCATCCGCGCCTTTTACGCGGAACTTTAAAAAGGCGGTAAAATCGTACATGCCGGCCGCGTCCCGAACCGCATCGTGCTCATCCCTGGGGTCGGTATTGTAAGTCATGGGAACGCCCATGCGGATGTACTCTTCAAACTTGCCTCCCAGATCTTTATGACGGGCGGTGAGTGCAGACGTTCTTGTAATTCTTGTCATTTTAAACTCCTGTAATTATTTTTTAAACAATGGAGAATCCGGTCATTGGCCGGATTCTGTGACTCAACTTTCTTTGTATGGTATTTTTTAACGCCAAAGCGACCATTACCGGCTGGTGACGGAGACCGTCACCAATACCGGCCGTTATTTTTCATTTCCATCGATCCGATCTTTTCGAAAGCCCTTGACCATGGAGACCATCATGGCAATCATGACCAAGGTAAACGGAAGCGCACAAACAATTGAGGCGGTCTGGAGCGCTTTCAGTCCGTCGGTTTGCAGCAGGATAATCGAAAGAGATCCCAGCACAATCCCCCAGAGTATTTTCATCCCTGATTTCGGTTCCAGATCGCCTTTGGACATCAGCATGGCCACCAGAAAGGATGCAGAGTCTGCCGACGTAATCAGAAAAATGACCAGACTGATAAAGATGATGATGGAAGCGAAAAACCCAAAGGGATAGACCGTCAGCAACGTGAAAATTCCAGACCCCATATCGGTCTGAACCGCCTTCCACAACTCAACCGCACCGGATCGTTCCGCCAGAATGGCGGCACCGCCGTAGATGTCAAAACAGACAAACATCACAACGGACGGGATCAATACGACCCAGATGATAAACTCCCGGACCGTCCGTCCCTTGGAAATTCTTGCGATAAATCCCCCGACAAACGGAACCCATGCGATCCAGAACGCCCAGTAAAAAACCGTCCACCATCCCAGCCATTTCCCTTCGGAGGCCTGATCCATCGAATCACTCCAGAACGTCATGGTGATAAAATTGGACAGATAAAGACCCAGGGAATCCGTAAACAGGTCAAGCAATTGCAACGTCGGCCCGGCAATGAATATGAACGCAATGACGCTGAAAGCCAGCCAGATATTGATAAGGCTCATATATTTAAGACCCCGTTTCAGTCCGGAAACCGATGAGGCAATATAGGCGGCCATAAACAAAAGAAGAACAAAGATCGTCATACCGGGGGTCATTTCAATCCCGGTAATATGGGTCAGGCCGAACTTGATTGAAAGGATTCCCAGCCCCAGTGCCGTGCTGATTCCGGCGATGGTGGCAAATGCCGTAACCAGGTTGGTAACCTTGCTCCAGGCACTGTTCCGGGTCTGTTCACCCAAAAGGCCATACAGGGCCGTTGCAATCGTCATGGGCTGGTCATGCCTGAATGAAAAATAGGCAATGCCCAGTCCGCCTACGGCATACAGCGACCACGGATGGAATCCCCAGTGCAGATAGCTGATCTGAAGGGCCACCGGAACGGCCTGGGCTGAGCCGGGCTCGGCACCGTACGGGGTTTGCATATAGTGATACAGGGGTTCGGCAATCCCCCAGAAAATAAACCCCAGGCCGATCCCCGCACTGAAAAGCATGGCCAGCCAGGCCAGGGTGCTGAACTCGGGTGTGTCATCTTCTCTGCCCAGTTTCATTTGAGCGTACGGACCCATTGCCGCCCAGACTGAAAATCCCAGACATGCAGAGGTAAACAATAGATAATACCATGTGAAATGGGTTGTAATGAATGCCTGAAGGGCCTGAAGTCCGGATGCCAGTTTCTCCGGTGTGAGGATTCCGAACACCACAATGACACCGAAAATGATCAGGGTGATCCAGAACAGCTGATGATCTGTTTTGCCCAAAAGTTTTTCCATTGTACCGCTTAGGCCGTTGTTTTCCTTTACTGTGCCGTGTTCCATAGTCTCCACTTTCTCTCCTGCTTTAATCTGTTAATTTCTAAGGGTTAGTTTTTTTGCGGACATAGGCGTTGAGATCTTTTTCAACCGCCGGATCCATATCCGGTTTGACATAGGCATCCAGCCGCTCTTTTACATGACCGGCAGCCCTGCCGACGATGTTGCCGTGCTCTTTTTCCTCCCAGTCCTCATACGTGCTTTTGCGGGTCAGATGGGCCGGAAAAAATGCGGTGCGGCACTTCATGGCGGTTTCCGGCTGCATCATATAGCTTCCGCCCGGGCCCACCCGTTCAATCAGGTCCGTGCTCAGACTCTCCCGGGAAATCTCAAGGGGATGAACCGCCTTTTTGATCATGCCGCAGACCTCTTCATCAATGACGAACTTTTCAAGGCTCACGGCGGCATACGCCCCCAGGATCCCGCAGGACTGGTGAATGAAATGGGCACCGGACAGGACAGGTGCGGACATGAGCAGGGCCGATTCAATGCCGGACTGGGAATTGATGGAATACGAATCCGTGAGATTACCGCCGTATCTGCATGGAAGATTGTAGAATTCCGCCATCTGTGCTGCAATACCGATGAGTTGAAGAGATTCCGGACCTCCCAGACTGACACCGCCGGTTCGCATATCCGAAGCACAGGAGGTTCCCCCGCAAACGCAGGGGACACCCGGATTGATCAGCTGGGCCAAAACAATGCCGGACAGGCTTTCAGCCATTTCCAGAGCTGCGGTGCCCGGGATGTCGATCGGTCCGGTTATCCCTGCCAGCACCATTGAGGAGATCAGCAATGCCTGGCCCTGCCCGGCAAACGCCATCAATCCCAAAAGGGTGTCGTCACTATAGGATAGAGGAGATAGGGGATTGACCGACACGATGGAGATCGGATGATCCAGTTCGGAGATCTCCTTGCCCCATACAATGGCACCCATCTCTTTGATTTCCCGGCCGTTTTCACGGGTACAGGGGTTGGACACAAGGGGCATATCCGAAAGGGTCAGGCAGGCTGCCAGCATTCGGGAGGCCGCTTCCGGCGGAGAAAATTCAGCCGGAATCGCCATGGATCCGGCAACCAGATCAAGATAGGGTGACGTCTGGATCAGCTTGCATAGATCTTCATGATCCTTAAGGGTTCCGGTCCGGCGCTTGCCATCGGCATCAATGACAAAAGGGGCTGCCCATCCCGGCCCAAAGGCAAAATTTTTATTCCCGATTTTGATTGTTTTCTGCGGATCTCTGGCCTGGATCGTAAATTCCGACGGTACCGTCTCCAATGCTTTGAATACCTGTGATTCATTGAAAAAAACCGTGTCTCCGTCGACCTTGAATCCATTCTTTTTAAATATTTCTATGGCTTCGGAGGATTTAAAAGATACACCAACCCTTTTCAAAATACCCATACAGGCATTGTGAATCATCTCTATCTGGTCGCCTGTCAGCGGTTGCAATCTGTTTTGCATGGGATAGCACTCCTTAAAATAACGCTTTGTGTCGGTTACCGGCATCTGCCGCCATAACTCCGTTTGCACGGCACACCATACCGGTTATGCCGCACGGATTCATAACACGCCCTCAATGGGCCGGTTCTTGTTCAAAAACCGGGTTCAAACACCGGGCTCAAGCACCAGGTTCACCGCCCGATGTAGAGGGTCGATCTGCAAAATTGCAATCGGTATGCCATTGGTTAAAAAAGTTTTTTTATGCTTAAAAAGCAAACGGTTATAATATATTATGGAAAAATTTAAAGGAGAACGGGGAACCGCTGAAATAACAAATTTATTAAATTGACAACAGACCCTTTGAGAAAATTATCAAATATTTCATTGGGTCCGTGAGCCCAAACAGGTCCAAACCATGGTTATGGCACAGGGAATGACAATTCCGGTTGAAACAGCCCCGTGGTATGAAACTTGTATCTACCTCATCGTTGCAAAAAGCGTGAAGATTTCAGCTTCAAGACGCCAAGGTTGCCGCTGTAGTAATCTACTGCAAAACCTTGGGAACGAAGAAGATGGGATCTTCACGCTTTTCCCGGAGGGTAAAAATTTGTAAAAAAGATGAAATGGCGGAACCCACTTATGATGAAGTTTTTAAAGCATCTTTAAATTCAAAGCTTTTGTTGTATCGTAAAGTGATTTCATCTTTTATGATAAAATTTTTATGCAACGTTGAGGTCTACTCGTTATGAGTTTTACACCGGACACCACAAACCCAATGGAAACAGTCAGGAGAACCGGATTGAAGAACGGTGCTGACCGGCAACGGCAAAAAATTTGTTTTTATCTTCTCTTTTTATGGGGGACGCTTTTTTTATACGCCGGCCTCCATGCGGCAGCCCCTGAATTAACCCCGGAAGAAAGGGCCTGGCTTTCCGCTTATGACGGCAAGATCCGGATCGCACACACACCGGATTGGCCGCCCATGGACTTTATAGATAAAGAGGGCACTCCCCTGGGCATGGTGGCGGACTATATCCGCCTGATTGAAAAAAAACTGGATTTTCGGTTTAAAAAAATTCAGGTCGGATCCTGGAACGAATTACTGGCTCTGGCAAGGTCAGGCGATATTGATGTAATCAGTGCGGGCCAGGAAACCGAGGGCCGCCGGGAATTTATGAACTGGTCCACACCTTTTTTAAATCTAAAGACAACTATTATCGTCAAAAAAGAACGCTCCGGCAAATTGGCCCTGGAAAAAATGGGGGGAATGAAAATCGGAGTGGTTCATCAATATGCAGTGGGTGAATTTATAAGAGAACGGTATCCCGATCTGACCCTTGTGGATGTGGCCAGTTCCCTTGACGGTATACGCAAGGTCTCTTTTGGTGAGCTGGATGCCATGATTACCGAGGTGCCCAATGCCCTCTATATTATCGACAGCGAAAAAATCCCCAACCTCCGCCTGGCAGGGGATACCGGATTTGAACTGAACCACGGCATGGGGATACGCAAAGACTGGGTGATCTTCAGCCGCATTGTTGAAAAAGGCCTTGCCTCTATTTCGGATGAGGAACACAGACAGATCTACCAGCGGTGGGCACGGCTTGAAACACCGGCTTTTTATCTGACCCGCGGATTCTGGTATTCGGTTCTGGGAACGACTGCGGTGGCTCTGCTGGTCATCGGTATGATTCTGTTCTGGAACAGGGAGCTCAAAAGGCAGGTATTGCAGCGCACCAAAGCCCTCCGGTTCAATGAAATCGGCCTGGAGGCCCTTTTGGCCCTCAACGAACGGCCATACCAATCGGTCCGGGATATCATTGAATTTTCATTTCAGCAGATGATGGATCTCACCGGCAGCACCTTGGGGTATCTCTCTCTTGAAGACCAGGACGGGCTCATCTATGTGATGGATTCCGACGATACAAGCACCGGCCGCCGATTCACCGTCCACCACCGGAAAAAGGGATTCAGCCCTTCCACCAAAGGCCTTTGGGGAGATGCGGTCCAAAGGGGCAAACCGGTTATTTCCAATGATTACCATCAGTCCAATCCCGGCTTAAGGGGGCTGCCCGATACCCAAAAAAAAATCATCCGGTATATGAATATGCCCATTTTCAGTCATGAAAAGATAGTGATGGTGGCCGGTATGGGCAATAAAAAAACCGACTATACCCCGTCCGATTTAAGGCAGTTGAGTCTCCTGGCCCATGGTATGTGGCGCCTGATCCAGCGTAAAAAAGCCGAGCAGGCCATGCAGAAAAGTGAAAAACGATTCCAGGATCTGGTTGAAAACTCTCCTAACGGCATCGCCATCATACAGGATAATACCGTTGTTTATCAAGATTCCACCCAGGCCAAGCTGATCGGTGATCTAAATTTTCTCAACCCCTATGACGACCAGAGATTCCACCGGGAAGACCTGCCAAAGGTCAAGGCATTCTATGATCAGATGGCTACAAACACCCTCAAACAGACGGAAGTCAGCTTCCGGTTTTATTCCCATGAATCCTTGACCAGTCACGACATCATGACCTGGGTCTCCTGTATCGCCACCCCCATTGATTACAATGACCGGCATGCGTTTCTGCTCATTTTTATCGACATGACAGAATCTAAAAAGTTTCAGCATCTGCTGGCCATTCAGGATAAGATGGCGTCACTGGGGCATGTATCCGCCGGCATTGCCCATGAGATCAGAAATCCGTTGTCCGGCATCAATATCTACCTTGGAACCATAGAAAAATATTTTAAAGACCCGAACAAGGTGAAAAAAATCGATTCCTCCATTACCGCCATTCGATCCGCCTCACAGAAAATAGAATCTGTGATCCGGCGGGTGATGAATTTTGCCAAACCCACTGAACCCAAATTCGACCGGATCAATGTGAATGGACCTGTAAAAGAGGCTGTCAAACTGACCCGTTTCACCCTGAACAAAAAAGAGATCGATATCCTGCAGGAGCTTGACCCCAATCTGCCGGATTGCTATGCAGAGCCCCATCTGATTGAAGAGCTGGTGCTCAATCTGATCAATAATGCCGCCGACGCGATATTCCAAACCCATGCCGGCGGCACGATCAAAATTGTGTCCCAATCCGAAGCGGATGAAATCATCCTTACGGTTGCAGACAGCGGCCCCGGGATCTCCCGGGATCTAAAAGAGAAAATTTTCGAGCCGTTTTTCACCACCAAAGAGCACAGTACCGGTATCGGGCTGAGTCTCTGCCACCGGATTATTACGGATCATAAGGGGAAATTCATAGTAACAGACTCAGAACTGGGAGGCGCCTGCTTTCTGATTAAACTTCCCGTGTACCGGCCATTGTCCCTGGCCGGTAAAAAGTAGGCGGCCGACCCGATTTAAATTTAAGGAGACCCTATGACGGACTATACATTGTTTATCGTGGATGATGAAAAAACGATCCGGGAGGGCATTACCGCATATATTGAAGATGATTATCAATTGTTTGCCTATCAAACGGCTGAAGATGCACTTGAAAATCTTTCGGTTCACAATCCGGATCTGATTCTGCTGGATATCGGACTGCCCGGAATGAACGGGATCCAGGCACTCAAAAAATTCAGGTCAATCCGTCCGGACCTCCTGGTCATTATGATAACGGCCTATGAGGATGTCGGTTCCGTCATCGACTGTATGAGAAACGGGGCATATGATTATATTATCAAACCCATACAGATGGAGGGGCTGGAAGTCACCATTGCCAATGCCCTGGAAAATATCCGGCTCAAAAAAGAGATAAAAGCCCTGCAGGAAGATCAGATCCGAAAAAAACTGCCCTGTTTTATCGGTGAAAGCAAGGCCGTCCGCGACATTATGGCGGATATTGAAAAAGTTGCCCAAAGCCCTGACACACCGGTTCTCATCCTGGGGGAAACCGGAACCGGAAAAGAGTTGATTGCCATGACCATCCATCACAAAAGCCCCAATTTTGCCGGCCCGTTCATTGCGGTCAATTGCGCAGCCATTCCAAAAGATCTCATTGAAAGCGAGTTGTTCGGCTATGAAAAAGGAGCCTTCAGCGGTGCCAGCAATACCGGAAAAAAAGGATTGATTGAGCTGGCGGACAGGGGCACCCTCTTTTTAGACGAAGTGGGGGATTTAAACCCGGATGCCCAGGCCAAACTCCTCCGGTTTATGGAAAACGGTGAATTTTACAAGGTGGGCGGCACCACCGGAAAAACAGTCAAAACGCGTATTGTTTCCGCAACCAATAAGGATCTGGAAGAGATGATTGAGTCCGGTGCATACCGCCGGGACCTCTTCTATCGAATCGGCGTGATCAAAATCCGGGTACCGTCTTTGAACGAGAGAGGGGATGATGTATTGGTATTTGCCCGGTACTTTCTCCACATCTTTAATGAGAAATTCAAACGATCATTGACAGGCATCAGCGAACAGGCCCTCCGGCTGTTAAAGGCATACCCCTGGAAAGGGAATGTCAGGGAGATGAAAAACATGATGGAAAGAGCGGTTCTCATGGCTGAGGGGCATGAAGTGACCCCAAAGGATCTGGGCATTGACGATCCCCTGTCCGGTGATGAGAGTGCCGATGCCCCGCCGCTGGCCTTGACGCCCCTCACCCCTGACGGTGTTGATCTGAACGCCATGAAATCCTATCTGGACGAATTTTATTTTTCCCAGGCCATGGACCTTGCAAAGGGCAATGAAACCGGTGCCGCAAAAATGCTGAACCTCAAACACCATGCGTTCAGGTATCAATATAAAAAAATCATCAGGGAAAAGGCTGCCGAAGACTCAAAAGGAGATGAACCGGATCAGTGATCTCAAAGGCGGCGTCCGCTTAGTGCAACTGCCGGTGCAGGCCGGCGTAATACGCATCTTTGGTCAGCAAATCGGTATGGCGGCCTGACGCACGGAAGATCCCGTCTTCCATTAAATAGATCGTATCCATTTTTGCCATACCGGTCAGCCGGTGACTGATGAGCAATACGGTCTTATCTGCGGCAAACTCAAAGAGCAAAGAGAGGATCTCTCTTTCCGTACGTTTATCCAGCCCTTCCGTCGGCTCATCCAGCAGCAGCAACGGTGCGTTGCGCAACAGCACCCGGGCCACACCGATACGCCGTTGTTCCCCCCCGGAAAGCTGACGCCCGCCCTCCCCGATCCATAGATCAAGGGGGTCTTCAACCTGTGTCAATGCGGATAAGCCCACCTTCTCAAGCACGGCAATCAGCCGTTTATCATTGACCGCTTCAGCTGCTTTTTGTTCGTCAGGATCGGCAAATCCGGCCATATCCGGTTGCGCCAGGGTCAAGTTGTCTCTGAGTGTGCCGCTGAACAGATAAATACGCTGGCTCATGATGGAAAGCCCTTTGGTCAACGCTTTCCTGCCATAGGACTCAATCCCGGTGCCGTCAAGCAGCAGACGGCCGGAATCCGGCTCCCACTCCCGTGTAATCAATGAGAATATGCTTGATTTACCGCAGCCTGTCCGGCCTAAAATCGCCACCTTTTCACCGGCCCGGATCGATACACGGATCCCCTTGAGTACCGGACGGCTCTGATCGCCATATGAAAATACGATATCTTTAAATTCCAATGCACCCTGTGTAACCACTGCATCGGTTTGATCGGGAAATAGAATGCCGGGGGGTTGATCAACCAGTTCATTCACACGTTCGGCAGCGGCCACACAGGAAGAGAGGTGCTGAAACGCCCCGGCAACGGGCATCAGCATCTCAATACAGGCCAGCGCCGTAAACGCCACCAGGGCCAGCATGGGGCCGGGCGGCTGATGGTCTCCCACACCGGAGGCCGCAACATAAAGCATCAACACCATGACCCCACCGTGGCACAGGATCAACGTAGCCTGGCTAAGCGCCATAACATTTGCCATGGCCCGCTGGCTGTTTAAAAAAGCGGCTTCAGACTGCCTCAGCTGCTCACGAAAACGGTCCATTGCGCCAAACAGGGAAATTTCAGCCAGCCCCTGAACAAATTCCAGTATCCGGATACGCAACACCCGCCTGCTTTTGATCAGCCGGATACCGGGATGTCGACCGAGAAAATAAAAAATCCAAGGCAATATCAGCCAAATCGACAAGAGGCTGGCGCAGAGTATCAATGCCAATTGGACATCAAACCATGCAACAAACAGAAAGAGCGCAAAAAGCAGGATCAAAGCCGAGAGCATGGGGATAATCAACCGGAGATAAAGATGATCCAACGTATCGATGTCGGCCACCAGGCGATTGAGCAGCTCCCCCTGCCGCAACCCCTGCATATTCCGCGCACTCAGCGGCAATACTTTACCCCAGGCCCACACACGGAGCCGGGTGAGCAGCCTGAAAGTCGCCTCATGGGTGGCCAGCCGTTCCCCATACCGGCTGACGGTTCGCATCATGGAAAAAAAACGCACCCCCCCGCCGGGTGTAAAATAGTTAAACACCTGTGCGGTCACAAGGCTTAATCCTGCCACGGCAGATGCGGATAAAAACCATCCGGAAAGGGAGAGCAAACCGATACCGGCCACCAGGGTGGCAACACTTAAAAGCAGGCCGGCAAGCATCATCCGCCAGTGGTGCTTGAAGAGTCTAATAAAAGGCAGCAGGGCTCTCATACCTTAACTTCCTTATGACCGGTTTCGTCTGTCTGCATCTGCCGGAACAGCCCCGGCACGCTGTTTAAGTCTTCGAACCGGCCCTGCTGAACGATGGTGCCCTTGTCCAACACCAGGATCGTATCCATCCGGTGCAGCTGATCCAGCCGATGGGTGACCATCAAACAGGAGGCGGTTGCCATTGCATCATGCAATGCGGCGAGAACGGCCTCTTCGCTTATTCTGTCCAGACCGGCCGTCGGTTCATCCAGTATAAACATCTCTGCATCCTGACCCAGGGCACGCGCCAATGCAATGCGCTGGGCCACCCCAACGGAAACGCCCGACATCTGTTCACCAACGGGATGGTCCGTTCCAAGGGCCTGCTGATTTACAAAATCGAGCACGTTTGCCTTTTTCAGCAAAGACCGGACCGTCTCATCATCCATATCCGGATCGGCCATGGCCACGTTATCACGTACAGAGCCGTGGAAGAGCTGGGGGTCCTGGCCAAGCCATGCCAGATGAGACCGCCATTGGGACAGGGGTAAGCTGTTCAGCTCAACACCGTTGATCTTCAGCGAGCCCTGGTAAGGCAAAAAACCCAGGACCCCGTTTATCAGGCTGGTTTTACCGGAACCGCTGGGCCCCACAACCGCCATGTGCCGCCCGTTATCCAGATGAAAACTCAACGGTCCGGCCAACGTGACACCCGAATGAGTCGTCACCGTTAAATTTTTTGCAACAACCTCTACCCCGGACTGCCAACGGATCGATGCCACAGGATGGTTCGCCCCGTCAGAACCGGTGGCCGGATCATCTGTCTTTGGTTCATATTCCAATAACGCCGTCAACTCTTCAGCCGCGCCAATCGCCTGTGCTTTGGCATGATAATGGGTCCCCAGGTCCCGCAACGGCTGATAATATTCCGGTGCAAGGATCAGGACAAACATCCCTGTAAACAGGCTGAATCCCGCCCCGTAATCCCCGAAGTTCAGATGGCCCAGGAAACCAAGCCCCAAATAGACAGCCAGCAGTGCAATGGAAACGGCGGCAAAAAATTCCAGTACGGCAGAACTTAAAAAAGCGATGCGCAGTACAGACATGGTCTTTTCACGAAAGGATTCAGAGGCCGTTTCAATGGCCTTGCCTTCTGCCTTTCCCCGATTAAACAGCTTTAAGGTGTTCAGCCCTTTTAAACGGTCCATAAAATGGCCGCTCAACTTTTCCAATGCGCTGAAATTCTTACGGTTGGCACTTGCAGCGCCCTTGCCCACAAGAATCATGAACACCGGGATCAACGGGGCGGTGCATAATAAGATAAGTCCTGTTACCCAGTTCAGCGGGAATACGGCAACCAGAATGGTAGCCGGGACCAGTCCTGCCAACACCATTTGCGGTAAATAGCGGGCATAGAAATCATGCAGGTCTTCAACCTGTTCAAGGACAATACTTGCCCAACTGCCTGCGGGTTTGCCTTTGACAAAGGCCGGTCCCAGTTCACCGAGTTTGTCCAGAACGGCGTTGCGTATTTGAAGGCGCAGCCGTTTCCCGGCCTCAAAACTGCTCCGCTCCCGGGCAAATGCCAGAAAGGCACGGACCGGAATTAATGCCAGCAGACAGACAAAGGCATGGTTGAATTCCGATCTGGGCAGTTTGGAAATGATGATGCCCTCAAGGATGGCAGCGATAAAATAGGCCTGTGCAATAAGGGAAAATCCGGTTAACAGACCCGATACAACGGTTAAATACAGATAAAACCCACAGGCCTTACTCTGTTTTTTTAACCAGACGGTCAATTGCTTTTCCAAAATGTCGTCCATCTTTTTCCCTGTTGTTCAGTTTTCACGACTGCAATCGAAAATCTTAGTAGGATAGGACGTTGTATCTTGTCAAGTGAACGATGGAAGCAATCCTAAAAAACCGGCAAAATGTTTTTGGTTTGTCATGGCGTACATATTAATAATTATCAATTTAAGTTAGTTTAAGCTAAAATTTTCTTGACACAGCATCCAGAGTCAATTATATCCTTTTAGAAAGTTAGGCGAAGCTAAACAATCAAAATCAATCGATGGAGCAATCATGAACTCAACATTTCAACTCACCCAAACCCGGACGGAATCCAACCTTTGTATCTCCCTTTCCGGTATTTTTGACGGCGCTTCAGCCTGGGATCTGATTCAAATCCTGGATACGGTTCCGACTCCGGAAGACCGGGTGGTAATCGATACAAACGATCTCACCCATATACATCCGTTTGGGAAACTCATTCTTGACAAAAACCTACCCCATTGTTTAAGGCGAGACAACCTGTTGTTTTCCGGGCACAAAGCTGAGAACATCATGCCCCGGGGCTGCCGTTCCCATCAAACGGAGACGCCCAAAAAACATATATGCCGGGGACGGTGCCCCAAATGCAAATGTAAAGAGACCAACAGAACCGGATAATGCCGGGTTACATAGGAAAAGAAAATCAGGTATCTGCATAAGCTTTGACCGGCCACCGGTTTGAGGCTGTTTTTTTATTTTTCTTTTTTTATCGGCCAATGATATAAAAGTCCTAGCCTGTTTACTCGGGCGGATTTAACCCGTTGGCGGATATAGAATGAAAAACGTTAAAAAAATAATTGTCTGTTCCCTTTTTATCGTGATCCTGATGCCCGGAAAAAAAGGACTCAGCCACCCCCATGTCTTTATTGCCCAAAAGCTGCACGTTGTCTTTGATGAGAATGGACTCTCCGGTATCAAAGTGTTCTGGCAGTTCGATGATATGTTTTCAAGCATGATCATCAATGACCACGACCTCAACCAAAACGGGAGGTTTGAGCCGGATGAGGTGCTGTCTGTAAAGGAAAACGCCTTTTCCTATATTTCCGAATTTGATTACTTTTTTTCCGTTACAATCGACGGAACCCCTTTCAAGGTGGATGATGTCAAGGATTTTAATGCGCAAATCATATACGGGAAACTGATTTATGATTTTTTTATCCCGTGTCGTGTGAATGCAACCGAACAGATGAAGAAATTAATTATTGGATCCTATGATCCCAACTACTACTCTGCCATCTACTTTGTCCAAAACAGACCCTTTTCCCTGTTCAATGCCGAACCGTTCGAGACATATGCCAGGATAGAGAGAGATAAGGACAAACTGATTTACTATGACATGGTAAATCCGTGGACCCTGTTTCTGAATTTCAGGCAGAATCAATGAAACTTTTTATTTTTTCTCTGTTTTTATTTTTAGCGGTAAGCGTCCTCTCCCCCCCACCGGTTGCACATGCCCAAAATCCGTTTACCACAAAGCCTGAAAATCAGCACGTGGCTCCCAAACCACCGATTAACAGCAGGCTGCTCCTTAAAATCATTCTCTGGCAGCAAGTCTTAAGAGAAAAGATGTCCGACTTGATTCGCCAGGTCAAAGTTGAGAAAAAAATTACCCCGGTTTTAATCCTGCTGTCCAGTGCATTTGCCTATGGTGTCATTCATTCCGCCGGACCGGGCCATGGAAAGGCCGTGGCATTGTCCTACATTTTAGCCTGCAAACCAAACCTTATCCAGGGGCTGATTTTTGGGAATATCGTTGCCCTCACACATGGGTTCTCGGGCATTTTTCTTGTTCTGCTGGTCAAATTTATCTTTCAGACCGGTATGTCCAGCTCACTTGAAATCATGACCACCCTTACCCAGCGGGTCAGCTTTTCCCTGATTGCCTGCCTGGGCTTTCTTATCTTTATGAAAAGCTGCCTTAAATGGATCAAAAAAAAAAAAACGCCCCCTGAACCGGAATCCCCCCGGAGCAGGCAGTTTACCCACCCGATGCTGACCGCCGTGGCCGTCGGTATCATTCCGTGCCCGGGGGTGGTGATGGTCATGTTGTTTTCCATCTCTTTGAATCTAACCTGGCTTGGAATTTTACTGGCAGCCGTCATCTCTTTTGGTATGGCCGCCACCATCACCGGAATTATCTATACGGGCATGACCGGAAAAGCAGCCGCACTGATGGTGGTCTCCCGGTTTGGCAACCGGCTACAAATCATCGAATCCGTCATCGAATCTGTTTCCGGATTATTGGTCATGGGCCTGGGGCTGGTTCTTCTGGCCACAACATTGTAAATCGGGCGATGACCGCTTTATCCCGTCTTATATTCGGGAGAAGAACCCCCTATCCTGAAAATTCAAAAAAATTAACCCGGGGCCGGTCGTATAAAATTCCCTGCTGTTTTAAAGAATCAAAAAACAGCGTCATGGCGTCTATTTTTTTTTCATCCAGATCACAGTAGAGCAGATCAAAATATTCCCGGACAACCGGTTCCGGAAGCCCGGTTTTTTCTATTCCGTTCCGGATCACCCGCTCCAGATGGACTTCCCCCTGCACCCGTGATGCCAGCAGCAATTGATGGATATCCCGGACAACTTCAGGGTATTTCCGGGCAAAGGGTCTTCTCACCGCCCAGACGGCAAAAACAAAGGGCAGCTGCGTCATCTCATACCAGAGCTGTCCCAAATCATAGCAATAGTGGAAGACCGTATCCCAGGGCTGGGTCAGGGCGGTATCCCCGATGACCAGGGCGGCATCTGCCTGCTTTGAAACCCTTTGGCAGTCATCCACCCGGCCCACGGCATATTCGGGTGTGATCTGCTTGCGGTTAAAAATCATTTTTAAAAATGAGGCGGCTGAGGCAGATTCCCGCGTAAAAACGATATGTTTGCCCCCCAGCCGTTCAATGGGATACTGGCTGGCCAAAAGGACACTGAGCACCCGTCCGTGGCATGAGATCGACAGATCCGGCAGCACCAGAAGATCGGTGTGATTCTGGGCATAAAAGGCGGCTGAAATCGGGCTGAGCACCACCTGTCCGGTCATAATCTGACGGTTCAGGGCAGAGGGGACATCTGCCACCATTTCCAGCCAGGAGGGCAAAAGCCCGTGATCCAGGCCGTAGTAGACAGGGGAAGCGTTAATATATGATATTTTACCGATACGGACGGGGGGATTATGATTCATTGGATACGATTCTTTCTATCAGGGCTTTGGGTGTTTGGGCCGTCACCGGAAGATAGAGCAGATCTCCGCTCTTCCCCGGTTCAAGGGTCCCGGTTTTTGACGCAACTCCCAGGGCATGGGCGCCGTTAATGGTTCCCATTGCCAGGATATCACCCGGGTCTAATGCCGGGTAATGACGGTGAACATAAGCCATCTCATCCAGAATATCCAGGGAGGGGCAACTGGCCAGACTGTCAGTGCCAAGAGCGGGTTTGATCCCTTTTTCCATCATCTTTTCGATCCGGGGCAGCCGGTTGTGAAGATTCTGATTGCTCCGCGGGCAGAGACAGACTTTTGTGCCGGTTCGGGCCAGGATGTCGAGGTCTTCATCGGTGGTATCCAGCAGGTGAACCCCGATGGTGGATTCGTCCAGAAGTCCGAGTGACCGGGCATGGGCCACCGGGGTGCCGGCTTTGATTTTCCAGGTACTGAAATCGATTCCCCGGGCGGTCAGAAAATCAGCCCACGCTCCCTTCCGGCTCCGGATAAACTCGGATTCATCAATTGACTCTGCCAGATGAATGGAGAAAACAGCATGATTTGAACGGGCCGCCTGCTTTAAAAAGGTTAACACGTCCGGGGATGTGGTATGGGGAGCATGTCCGGCCACACCGAATGTCAGATCCGCTTCTTTCCGAAAATCGACATCAGGTTGCCGAACGCCTAAAAACTCCTGAAAAAAGTGCCCTTTTAGTCCCAGGTGAGGCACCAGGGGCCGGACCGTATCAAGACTGGCGATATCCCCCACCCAGACATGACCGGATCGGTTCATTTTCCGGGCAGCCGATTCCACGGTCCGGATCATCTCCTGCTCAGGTACGGCCGCTCGTTTTTCCAGCAGCTGCCGCACCCAGGCCCTGAATCCCTGATCAAAGGGAACAGAGTCACTCAGAGCGGACAACTCAAGGTGAAGATGGGCATTCACCAGGGGAGACATTAAGACGCCGGGGCCATGATCGATGACATCAGATTGAGGAATATACGAACGCACCGATATGATCCGGTTGCCGGCGATTTCCACACATCCGTTTTCAACGGACGTCCACGGATCAACCAGGATCCGGCCGGCCCGATGAAACCTTGCCGGTTCCCCCGGCTTGGAACAGATCAATTTTCTGGAATGGGTATCCATGGGATGATTTGGCCCTGATATTAAGCTTACAGCAGATTATAATAACAATCGCGCTGCCGGGGCTCAAATCCGGCCCGGGTGATCAGGCGGATCAGCGCGTCCTTGGGCAGCATGAAATCCACACCGGCAGCGGCCACAACATTTTCTTCGATCATGGTGGAGCCCATGTCATTGGCACCGAAGAAAAGGGCGGTCTGGGCAATCTTATCCCCCTGGGTCACCCATGACGCCTGGATATTATCGATATTG
>JANQML010000084.1 GCA_028280105.1 Desulfobacula sp.
ATATTAACCCGGCAAAGTAATAAGCGACAAGAGTTCAGTAATATGCTATAGTCTCCGAATGGAAAAATTTGACGCACGCAAACTGAGCCCAAGCGCTCAGCAGGAAATTCGACATCAGGTTATTCGATTGAGAGAAAAGGGTCTCAAGCGCTATGAGGTCAGCGATATTACAGGAGTTCATCCCTCAACTATTTCAAGGTGGTGGAAAATTTATAAAGAGTCCGGCAAAAAAGCATTAAAAGGGAAAAAACAAGGTCGCCCCGCTGGGGCCGGGCGGACATTATCCCCTGCCCGGGAGAAAGAAATTCAGAACACCTTAATCGATAAATGCCCTGATCAAATGAAACTTCCCTTTGCACTTTGGACACGGAAGGCAGTTCAGCAATTCATAAAAAACCTGTATGAAATCAATATGCCCATACGGACAGTTGGAGAGTACTTAAAACGCTGGGGTTTTACCCCTCAAAAACCCTTAAAAAAGGCATATAAACAAAATTCAAAGGCCGTTGATAAATGGCTGAAAGAAGAATATCCGGCCATAAAAAAACAGGCAAAAAAAGAACAGGCCGAGATTCACTGGGGTGATGAAACCGGGCTCTGCAATGAAAGTTACCACGGCAGGAGCTATGCACCACGCGGGAAAACGCCTGAAATTAGGCTTCATCCAAGATGCAAACGTGTTAATCTCATCTCAACAGTTACCAATCAAGGGAAAGTGCGTTTTATGATTTATAAGGACAAAATGAACTCCCAGACACTCATCAAATTTATGAAACGCCTAATAAAAGGCTCTTCAAGGAAGTTGTTTTTAATTTTGGACAATCTGAAAGTCCATCATAGCTATATTGTAAAAGATTGGCTCAAGGAGCATAAAGATGAGATTGAGGTTTTCTTTCTGCCGTCCTATTCTCCTGAACTAAATCCTGACGAATATTTGAATTGTGATTTGAAAGATGGTGTACATTCAGGTGTCCCGGCGAGGACGAAAGATGATTTATCAAAAAAGGCAATTTCCCATTTGCGAAAACTTCAAAAAATGCCTGGCCGGGTCTCAAAGTACTTCAAACATCCAAAAATTGCTTATGCTGCATAAAAGACGGATATTTAATTGCCGGGTTAATACCATCTTTTTTGATCCCAACTCCATGAAAGCGTTCGATCATCACGAAAAAATAATAATCGATGGACAATTGCCGGACCGGGCTTATCTTGTCCGTAATTATTGTTTAACCATATGAAACGGGGGTTTCCCCAGGAAGGATTAAAAATGTCAGAGCCAATCAAAGCCGGGGATACGATTTCGGTGGATTATACGGGTAAACTGGAAAACGGTGAAGTGTTCGATACCTCAAAGGGAAAAACCCCATTAAAATTTACAGTCGGCTCCGGGATGCTGATCCGGGGATTTGATCAGGCCGTTATCGGAATGAATCCGGGCGAATCAACCCGGGTGACCATTCCGCCTGAAAAAGGGTACGGCCGGAGAAATGAAGACCTTTTTGTGGATGTTCCCAGAGACCGGTTTCCGGATGAAATACCCCTTGAAAAAGGAATTCAGCTTGAACTTCAGGACTCGAAAGGCCGTCCGGTCCAAGCCTTTGTATCAGAAATCACCGATGAGTCGGTGCGGATGGATATCAATCATTTTCTGGCCGGAAAAACCCTTGAATTTGACATCACCATTGTTGAAACCGGTCTTGAGCCGGATCCTGCCCGGCACCGCGGCTCCGGATGCTGCCGCGGAACAGGCTGCGGTGACGGATCGCCCTGCGATTCGGACGGGTGCCACTAATTTATTGATGGTGATGTCATAGATATAAAATTCACAAAACTGTACTTTCGACAATTTCGATTGCTTTTAATTTGTGTGTTTATGCTGGTTGCGCTCTTCCCTCTGGTATTTTTCGGATATATAGGGATATCCCAAGGTAATCAAATGATTAAGGAAAAAGCGGCTTCTTATTTAATGACCTTATCCAAGAGGAGTGCCGAATCTGTTAAACAATTCATGATAGAACGTGTGAATGACATGAACTTGCTTAGCATTGTTTTAGACATTTCAGATTCAAATTTTGAGCGTCATATCAACCAAGTGAAAAATGATCCATACAGACCCTATATCGACTTTTTTATTTTAAGCCAGTCCGGAGAGTTGTTATTCAGTACAGGAGAGTTTATTGATCCCCAATTCCTTGAAACAACAAATGATACAGGTTTTTTATGGAAAGGTGTCCAAGTGCTAGGAATTTTTAAAGATTCAGACAAGGGCAACTCAAAGCCGGTATTGATCTTATCTAAAAAGCTGACGAATCAGAATGGAGATGCCCCCCAATATCTATATACTTTGGTTGATTTCAGGTTCATTGATGTCTTGTTAAAGGAGAGTAATATAGAAGATACAGGGGAAGTTTATCTGATAAACGAAGAGGGGTGGTTTTTATCGACCTCTCGATTCGGGGCAAAAGCCCTTGAAACGAAAATTTCAATCCAGAAGACACTATTAAAAAACACGTCATCTGCCCACCAAGCAATTGATTACCGTGGGAAAACCGTTTTACAGTCACTGCAAAACCTGCCTCCTTTTGATTGGATTGTTGTTGCTGATCAGGATATGGTTGAGATCTTAGATCGTATTAAAGAGCTTGAAAGAAGGGCACTGATTTATGCTTCAATAACCGGATGTGTTGTTTTCATATTGGCTTTTTTTATATCAACAGCGATAGCAAACATGGTGAAAGAAAAATACCGGCGTGAAAAAGAGATGGAATTTCAAGTTATTCAAAAAGAAAAACTGGCATCTTTGGGATTGCTTACATCCGGACTTGCCCACGAATTAAATACACCTCTGGCGAATGCCTTGCTTTATACTCAAATTGCCCTTGAAGAACTGGAAGATGAAGATCTCAATAAAAATAGTATGTGCCAGCATCTTTCAACCGTCATTGATGAGGTTAAACATGGAAGCGGTGTTATAAAAAATCTTTTATACTTCTCAAGACACACTCAAAGTGATGCCCAAACAGTTGATTGCAATAAGTTATTAACTAAATTGATGGAAATTACCATTCCTCACTGTGATACAAAAAACATCCGCGCAAAGATGGAATTGGAAAGAGATCTACCGAATGTCATAGCCCCTGCCAGTAATTTGCAGTCCATCTTAACCAACTTGGTGGCAAATGCTATTGAGGCGATGCCTGATGGCGGCGAACTTATAATAAAAACCCGCTTTGTGCCGGTATTAAAACTGGTTAAAATTGAAGTGACCGATTCTGGCAGAGGGATCCCTAACGAAGATATTTCAAATATATTTAACCCTTTTTATTCAACTAAAAAACCTGGAGAGGGAACAGGACTAGGCCTTTTTATCAGTTATGAAATGGCAAGAAAATTAGGGGGGGATTTAAGGGTTGTCAGTTCGACCCGAAATAACTCAAAACAGTCGGGGACAAGTTTTACGCTTGAACTGCCCATAGAGGATTAAATAGACCATGCGTACGTTCAACATATTAATCGTTGAAGATGATATCAACTTGAACCGGGGATTGGTGCATGTCATTAAAAAACAGGGGTATGAAACCTCTTCCGCAGAGTCTGGGGAACAAGCCCTTCAATACATCAGGGACAAGTCTTTTGATCTGATTATTTCAGATTTCAAACTGCCCGGCATTGACGGTAAGCAGGTGTTAAAAGCGGCAAAAAAATATGATTCAAACATTATGTTTATCATGATCACGGCCTACGGAACAGTGGACACAGCTGTTTCGGCCATGAAAGAAGGTGCTGAAGATTATATTATGAAGCCGTTTGATATGGAAGAATTCAAGCTTGTTGTAAAAAGAACATTGGAAAAAAAAGCATTGCTTATCGGTAACACCCGGTTAAAAGGTCAATTCAAAAACAAATATACGGTTGAGAACATAATCGGTGCCAGCCCATCCATGGCGAAATTGTTTAAGACCATTCACCATATAAAAGATTCTATAACAACCGTTTTGATTCGAGGCGAAACCGGGACCGGAAAAGACTTGGTGGCAAGGGCGATACACTATAATGGAGACAGAGCTTCAAAGCCTTATATCCCTGTCAATTGTGCGGCGCTCAATGAAAACCTGATGACCAGTGAACTTTTTGGCCACGTGAAAGGTGCTTATACCGGTGCTGTATCTGATAAACAAGGCGTTTTTGAGGCTGCGGATGGGGGAACCCTGTTTCTTGATGAAATTGGGGATATTGGCAGCGGCTTGCAGCAGGCGCTTTTGAGAGCCATCGAAACCGGAGAAATTCAGCCGGTCGGATCATTTAAACGAAAGACCGTCAGGGCCCGGATTATCGCTGCTACAAACAGAAATCTTGAGGACATGGTTGAGAAAGGAGATTTCAGAGAGGATTTGTATTACAGGCTCAATGTCGTCACTGTAAATTTACCGCCATTGCGTGAGCGTTTAGATGATGTTGGTTTGTTAGCCTTCCATTTTTTAAAAAAGTATTCTGCTCAAAATAAAAAACAGATTGATAAAATATCTTCCGGAGCCCTAAAAATGCTGGAGAATTATCATTGGCCCGGCAATGTCAGAGAACTGGAAAATATCATTGAAAGAGCAATCTTATTCGAAGAAGATTCTGTCCTTTCCGTTCAAAGTCTTCCTAACATTCTGAAAAAAACCGTCTCCCAAAAACCCCGGAGGAATATTAACTCCTTGGATCATATGAGTAAAAACCATATTCAAGAGGTGTTGGAAACCACCGGGGGCAATAAAACCAAAGCATCAAAGATCTTGGGTATCGATCGTTCCACTCTCTATCGGATTATGAAACGGTTTAAAATTTAGTAGATTTTAGCATGTCTTAAAACTGATGCAATCTGCATCTTTGTTGCATTCTGCAACGTCATGGCTACGACAATCACATCCCCCTGTTTTTAATAATATATAATGATTTCAAGTTATTATGCCTATTTTTGTTTTTGGCACACCTGTTGCTATTTATGTCTGAAACAATCGGGTCAGATGGCCCATATAAACAATAGAATCATGCGGTTTGTTTCAAAAAGAAAATAAAAATACCGGGAAACCGGGTATCGGTTAATTAAAACCAAATTGGAGGAACGATGAAAGAATACATTTTTGGAAATTTGATGGATTGGGGCAATGCACTAGACAAATTACAATGGCTGACGGATACAGGGCAGCTAAACAATCATCAGGATGAACTGATTCGGCTCTTTCGTTTTGAAGGCAACTGGCGTTTGAGAGAGGCAGCCATTGAAGCGTCATCAACTCTGACAAATCCCAGTATTGATACTTTAAAGCAACTTGTTGAACTGATGAAGCGAGGGGATCTTTACTATAATGTCAGGATAATGGCCGCAGGGGCATTGTCGGCACTTGTACCTGTTGTAATGGAAAACAAAGGCGTCAACAGCGAGAGTGTCCATTTATTTTTCAACGAAGCGAACAATGAAGTGAAAACGCTGCTGTCTTCTCCGGAACCACCTATTTTCCATGATGCCCTGAACCTTACTTTGGCTCAGATTCAAAAGGTTACTGCAGTCGCCTGACATCGCCTGCCAGGATAAAGAGAAAAAGGATTTACGATTGTTGCCGGGCCTGGTACGCCCATATCTGGCATCCGCTCCTCAACAGAGGGGAGTGCAGCAGGCCCGGCACAAAACTTTATAAACAAAAGATCAGACGTTGACAGAAAAGTCGCGATAAAAAATTTGGGAGCATAGAATGATAATAGGTATTCCTAAAGAAATAATGCAAAATGAAAACAGGGTCGCAGCATTGCCGGAAACAGTGGAGAAATTCAAAAAACTGGGGTTTGATGTCATGGTTGAAACCAATGCCGGACAGGGGGCTTTTGCAAGTGATGATAAATATTTGGCATCGGGTGCAACCATTGCCAAGGATGCCGCACAAGTGTTTAACAGCTCGGACATTATTTTAAAAGTTAAAGAACCGCTGTTTAACGATGAATATAATACACACGAAATTGATATGCTCAAAGAAGATCAGATTCTCGTCACATTTCTGCATCCGGCCGCACCTTCCAATCACGCCGATGTAACGAAAATGATGGAAAAAAAGATCACCGCATTTACCATGGATGGTATTCCCAGAATTTCAAGAGCCCAACGGATGGACCCTCTGACTTCCATGAGTGCAATTACAGGGTATAAGTCCATTATCATGGCGGCGGCACACTTCCCAAAGTTTATCCCAATGATTGGTACATCCATAGGGATGATCAAACCGGCTAACATTATTGTCTTGGGTACAGGTGTTGTGGGGCTGCAAGCCATTGCCACAGGTAAACGCCTTGGCGGTGTTGTCAAAGCCGTGGATATTCGTCCTGATGCAAAAAAAGACGCCGAAAGTTTAGGCGTCAAGGTAACAGGTTTTGATGTGCCACCCGAAGTTGCCGTTGGAGAAGGCGGGTATGCAAAAGCATTGTCCAAAGAGTGGCTTGAGCAGGAGCGTGAATACCTGGCTCCTCAAGTGGCAAAGTCCGATATTGTCGTTTTGAGCGCACTGGTGCCTGGTGAAGTGGCTCCGCTTTTGATCACAAAACAGATGGTTGAATCAATGAAGCCGGGATCTGTAGTTATTGATGTTTCCATAGACCAGGGAGGTAATTGTGAAATTACCGACCCAGGAATAGAGACGGTTCATAACGGTGTCTATATTTGCGGCATTAAAAACATCCCCGGGTCTCTGCCCATTCATTCTTCATGGCTTTATGCCAATAATCTTTATTATTTTATTGAGAATCTTTTCAAAGACAAAACGGTAAGCGATTTTGACATGACCGATGAGATTATTAAGCAATCCCTTGTGACTTATAAAGGGAAGCTACACCATGAGGGTACCCGTAAAGCCATGGGGCTTAGCGACAATTAAAATCCGGGAGATGACCATGGCAAATATTGTTTTAGTAACAGGTGTTTTTATTTTTTCGTTTATCATGGGGTATGTGTTGATTTCCAAGATTCCGTCTTTGCTTCATACGCCACTTATGTCCATGACCAATGCTATCTCTGCGGTAACCATTTTGGGATGTTTGGTGCTTTTTTCTTTCGAGTCCAATCTTTTTGAACAGGTCCTTGGTGTGATCGCGTTGCTTATGGCCAGCTTCAATTTGGCTGGCGGGTTTACCATCACCGGCAGGATGTTGCGGATGTTCAGGAATAAAAATGCAGGGGGAGCCAAACAGTGAATATAACAATAAAAATATTGAACCACGGGCTGGACTTTTTCATTCTTGGCCTGGTGTTTTGGGGGATCTGGATGTTCAGGCAACCGGATCAGGCAAAAAAAGGAAATTTTATTGCCGGTGCAGCTATGGTGTTGGCCGCAGGAATTGTCCTGTTCAGACACCCCCCCCAGCATCCGTATATTCTGGCCGGCGCTTTGTTGATAGGGTCTTTGATAGGTATTTGGGTTGTCGCCCGTATTGGTATGATTCAAATTCCTTCCATGGTTGCATTCCAGAATGGTGCCGGTGGGTTAGCGTCCTTTTTGATTGCCTTTGTCGAGTTGATGAGAGGCGCAGGGAAACTTAACGTTGTAAATGAGATCTCCGGACTGCTCGGTTTGGTGATGGGTGCATTCACCCTTTCCGGTTCAATGATAGCCGCAGGTAAACTTGCCAACCGATTTAGCCAAACCCCCGTACATCTAAAAAACCACACGTTTATTCTCAGTATCAACTTCCTTTTGGTTGCAGTTTTGATGTCCTTTGCATTAGGAAGTAACATGTCTTCTGCGTTGGGGGTTCTGGTCTGGACCGCCATCATTGCTGCCGCTGGGCTATTTGGGATACTGTTTGCCCTACGTGTGGGTGGCGCGGACATGCCGGTACTGATATCATTTCTTAATGCAACCACCGGCCTTGCCGCTGCGCTTTGCGGCATGGTGCTTGGAAATAAATTATTGATTTCCTGCGGTGCGGCTGTGGCTGCTTCAGGTTCCATTTTGACCCATGTGATGTGTAAGGCAATGAACAGAAGTCTTTACAGGGTTTTTGTGCCACCTGTGCAACAGAATGATACGCTCCCTGTTAAACAACGTGGATCAGGGTCTGAGTTAAAAGAAAAACAACCAGCCACAGAGGGACCGGACCCGCTAAAAGATGTGGCACAGAGGATACGCAGTTCTAAAAAAATAATTATCGTCCCCGGATACGGCATGGCAGTCGCTCAGGCACAATTTGAAGTGATCGCATTGACAGAATACCTGATGGCCATGGGTAAAGATGTTCAGTTTGCAATCCATCCGGTGGCCGGACGGATGCCGGGGCACATGAATGTCTTGCTTGCTGAGGCAGGCATTGATTATGACTTGTTGAAAGAAATGGATGATATAAATCCGGGCTTTAAAGATACGGACCTTGTTCTGGTCGTCGGGGCCTGTGATGTGGTAAATCCTTCCGCAATAAAGGTCAATGGCTCTCCGATTTCGGGAATGCCCATACTCCATGTCCACGAAGCCTCCCATGTCGCATGCTGCAATCTGGATGAACGCCCGGGATATTCGGGCGTTGACAATCCATTATACAAAGATGGAAACACAACGCTTTTACTTGGAGATGCCAAACAAACGATTGAAACCCTTTTAAATGCGGTCTCCAAAGAGGTTAATTGTAATGCCGTATCAAACCTTAGCGAAAAATACGATGTTATCCAATCCGCAGTGTCAGTGTTAGTGGCTGCTGACAACGTAATTATTGTGCCGGGGTTTGGAATGGCCCAGGCACAGGCGCAGTTTGAAGTGGTTGAGTTGTCTCAAATACTCCAAACCATGGGAAAGGATGTCAAATTTGCAATCCATCCGGTGGCCGGACGGATGCCGGGACATATGAATGTTTTATTGGCAGAAGCAGACGTTGAATATGAAAGGCTTTATGAGATGGATGATATTAATCCGGATTTTCAACATACCGATGTCACCATAATCTTCGGGGCCTGTGATGTTGTCAACCCGGCTGCCATAGATATTGAGGGAACGCCTATATCCGGGATGCCCGTACTCATGGCTCATAATTCAAAACAGGTGGTTGTTTGCAACTATGACGCACAACCTGGTTATTCCGGGGTTGAAAACCCTTTGTATAATGATCCAAAGACATTAATGGCCGAAGGTGATGCAAAGGCGACAGCGGTTAAACTGATTTGCGAACTAAAAAATAAGACTTAAATTATGTGATCATATAATTAATCTTTTTCCGGTATGGGGGTGTGCTGCCCTGCCGGGAAAAGATTAATTTAAGGGAGACAATGAATAAGATGAGTTTAGAAAACGATAGGCTGAAGGTGAATTTGTCACGCTGGTATTTTTGTCCGTATTGCCAAAAACGTTTGTTCAAGGGGCATATTAAAACATTAAAAATGATTTGCCCCAACTGCAACAAATTTATTGATTCAATTAACCGTGAACGGAGGGAATTCTGATTTTCCCAAATTTTAATCTGCACCTTCAAGAGGGAGAAACTCCTATTGTATATCCGGCAGTTTTCGACGTCTCTTTTAAAACATATCCAATTACAGTTTGGCGAAAATGGTAATTCCTCTTGATGATTTTTTTATCCCTGAAAGTGATTGGCAGAAAAGAAAGGAGCACTTTTTCAGTCGAGCAGGGTTACCGGCCAAAACAGATGATGTTCAGGATTTTCTCACGAACCGCTTAAATACAGCCTATGACAATTTTCTTGAAAAACTTCCAGGTAATGCATACTCTATCTTGAACAAAATCGATTGTTTTTCTACAGAAACTAAATAATTGATTTGTTGTCTCTTTTTCGCTACTCTCTATAAAAACTGCGAAGTATTGGCCCGGTTCCGTCCGGGTTACATCGAATTCTCGAAACAGAACAAACATTTTGTGATTTTGACAAAGGAGATATCATGGCAAATATCCTGGTCATAGATGATGAACAATCGATCCGGAAACTATTGACGCTAATGTTAAAAAAAGAAAATCACGATATTCAAACTGCGTGTGACGGAAAGCAGGGCATACGTATGGCCAAAGAGTTATCCCCGGATCTTGTCATTACGGATCTGATTATGCCGGAAAAAGAAGGGCTTGAAACCATAAGAGAGATCAAAGAATTTAATCCGGACATTAAAATAATCGCCATTTCCGGCGGCGGGGTCGTTCAGCCCGAGATGTATCTGAAAATGGCGGAAAAGATCGGGGCAGACCACTCCTTTACAAAGCCGGTTGACACGGATTCGTTTTTGTCTGCCGTCAATCAATTACTGGAGTGTTAACCGTATGTTGAAGGGAGGATCATGTCTGATTCGTTTAAAATCACAAAAACCGATTTAAACCAACACCCCCCAAACAACCTGTTTGAATTCAAAGATACCTCCGAACTGCCGGCTTTGGACCGTATCATTGGTCAGGAACGGGCGGTTGAAGCCATTGATTTCGGATTGAATATGAAAGGGGCCGGGTACAATATCTTTGTTACCGGGCTTGAAGGAACCGGAAAATCCACCATCATCAGAAAATTGCTCACCGATCACGCCACAGCCGAACAGACTTCCAGCGATCTTTGTCTGGTCAACAATTTTGATGATGCCTATTGTCCGGAAGTCATTGAAATGCCGTCCGGAACCGCTGCCCATTTCTCGTTGAACATGGCCCGGTTTGTGGATGTTTTGAAACATAAGATCCCCCGGTTTTTTGAATCTGAATCCTTTCTTGAAGAGCAGAACCGGATTCAGAAAGAATGCACATCCCGGCAGAAAAAAAGGTTTGATGATATCCGTCTGAAGGCCCGGTCCCTGAATCTTGTTATTATCAGGAATGAAGATGAATACCGGATTCTGCCGGCATTTGAAAACGGCAAACCCATGCCCGAGGACCGGTTTTCAGAGCTGGACATAACAGAACAGCAGAAAATAGACCAGCAGATCGACCGGCTGGAGGAAGAGCTGGAAAACGCCCTCGTGGAAATAGACAAAATCGGGGAGGAGATGAAGGCGTTGCTCCGGAAGGTTGTGGCATCCCGAACCGACCAGTTGATTTCCGAACAGATCGATCCGGTCCGGTACGATTTAAGGAATTGCAGGCCCATCGGCCGGTACCTCAAGCGAATGAAAGAGGATATGATTGAAAACATTGCCGTGTTTTTAGGGGGGCAGCACCAGGCAAAAGAGCCGGAGAAACATGAATTTGAGGCCATGACCGCGTCCCTGTTAAGACGGTATCAGGTCAATGTTCTGGTGGATCGCAGAAGGGAAAAGGGCGCACCGGTTGTATTTGAACCCAATCCCACCTTCCAGAACCTGTTCGGCAAGATCGAGAAAAAGCCGGTGATGGGATCTGTTCAAACCGATTTTACCATGGTTCAGGCCGGAACATTGTTAAAGGCAAATAAAGGATACCTGGTCCTTGAAATTGAACCCCTGTTGGCCAATCTGCCGGTATGGGAATCGTTGAAACGAACCTTGCGGGATTCTCTGCTCCGTATCGAAGATATGCCGGACCAGGCCGATTACGGTATGCCGTCACTCAAGCCGGCTCCTATCCCGCTCAATGTGACGGTTGTTCTGATGGGACGATACGAACCGTTTCGGGCGCTTCAAAGCCGGGACTCCAAGTTTAATAAGATTTTTAAGGTCCGTGCGGATTTTGATTCCGAGGCCGATCTGACCGATGAGAATGCACTGCTCTATGCCCGGTTCGTGTCCCGGGTTTGTGAACAGGAACGGTTGTTAAATTTTACCCCTGACGGTGTCCGGGCTGTTATTGAATTCGGTTCCCGGCTGGTGGCGGACCGGACAAAACTATCCCTGAGATTCGGACGGATCCTCGGGCTGCTCCAGGAGGCCGACTACTGGGCCAGGCGGGATCAGGCAGCGGTGATTACCCGGGAATACGTTCTCAAAGCCGTCCATCAGCAGCGGTTTCGGCATAACCTGTATGAGGAAAAGGCCTGGAACGAGTTTTTAGACCAGTCTGTATTGCTGGATATCGAGGGAACGGTTGTGGGCCAGGTGAATGCCCTGGCCGTTTATGATATGGGAGAGATTGCATTTGGCCGCCCCACGCGGATCACGGCCGAATCCTATATGGGAAAACCCGGTATTATCAACGTTGAAAACGAATCTGATCTGTCCGGCCAGACCCACGATAAAGGGATGATGATCATCTCCGGTTATCTGGGCCGGATGTTTGCTCAAAACTACCCGCTGAGTGTCAGTATCTCGATCACGTTTGAACAAAGCTATGACGGAATCGACGGGGACAGTGCCTCGTCAACGGAATTGTATGCGGTTTTATCCAGCCTGTCCGGCCTTCCCATCCGGCAGGAGATCGCCGTGACCGGTTCGGTGAACCAGAAAGGAGAGATCCAGGCCATCGGCGGCGTGAATGAAAAAATAGAAGGCTTTTTTGATATCTGCATTAAAAAGGGGTTCACAGGTACCCAGGGGGTGATGATTCCGTCCTCCAACGTCAAAAATCTGGTTTTAAGACCGGATGTCTCAAAGGCGGTTGAATCAGGAACATTTCACTTATACCGGGTGAACACCATTGAACAGGGGATCGAACTGCTCACCGGTGTGAAAGCCGGGCAACCGGATTCGGATTTCAACTATCCGGAAGAGACGGTTTTCGGACAGGTGCAAAAAAAACTGCGCCGGTATCACGAACTCTCCATCCGTTACGGTAAATAGCCGCTGACAGCTTGCAGCGCTCCGGGTTACCCTTCATTGATGCCGTGCCTTTTTTCCAGGAAGGTGCGCATGACATCCAGGCCCTCCCGGATATGCCGGCGGCCAAAGCCGATGCGGAAACGGTCTGCGGGTGCGTCCATTAATTCGGAACGGTAAATCGAAGCCGGAAGGAGCAGCACACCGTATTCATCGACCAGGGTCCGGCAGAAATCTTCCACACCGTCTGGCCCCAGATAACGCGGATAGGCAATACACCCGCCATCCGGGGGGGACCATTCAAAGAGGCCGGGAAAATCGCTGAAGAACCGTTCAAGTTCTTCCAGATTCTTTCGTAAAAGAGCCCGGTTGCGGTGCAGAATCTTGTCTCTGTTTTTCAGGGCGATGAGGGCGAGTTGTTCACTGGGAGCGGAATTACAGATGGACAGATAGTGCTTGTACCGTTCAAGGCGAAGCAGCAGCGCCTTGTCCTGGCTGGCTGTCCAGCCGATACGCAGGCCGGGCAGGCCATAGGCCTTGGACATCACATTAAGAGAGATCCCTTTCTCATAGATATCGGCCACCTGCATCATGCGTTTGCCCTCGTCCAGTTCCAGGAGACGATAAACTTCATCGCTGAAAAGATAGAGGTTATGTGCCCGGCATATCGATATCAGGGCGTTAAGATCGTTTTCCGGCAGTGTTGCCCCGGTGGGGTTGTTCGGCACGTTGATTGAGACAAGCCGCGTATTCGGACGGATTGCCGCTGCAATGTCATCAATGTCCAGCCGCCAGTTTTCATCCGGCCGCAGGGGAACACCGGTCACCGCGCAGATATCCAGGGGCAGGGTTTCAGCCGCCTGATAATTGGGGACGACAACAATGGCATGATCGGTTTTGTCCAGCAGGACTCTCATCGATGTGTAAATCCCCTCTTCCGCACCGGAAAAACAGAGAATGTTTTCATCGGTCATGGTGCGGTATGTTCCGGCAATTGCATGCCTCAGGTCCGGCGCCCCCCATGTATGTGTATATCCCAGCCATTGATTTTCAAACCCCTGACGGTCCTTTGGGGACGCCATTGCCGTCAGTTCTTTTAAAGAGATGCTTTCCACATCTGAAGCCGTCATATGGTACCTGGCGGCAAACTCCCATTTTGAGAAATGGACTTCCAGTTCAAAATTACGCATCGGCTTTTCCTCTCTTTTCGGATGTATTAAACAAACAGGAAGAATAAAAAGGGTATCATAGGAACCCGCCCGCTGGTCATCCTGACTCTATATTGCTACGGCCAACGGGTGGAAAGATATCTTAATGGCCTTCAAAAGTAAAATTAATTGTTTTTATATTCCATTAGATATTTTAATATTATCGGTTGTATCTGATCCGATATATCTGATCCGAAAAAATACGGTTCAGGCCGTTTTGCCCACCGGTGCCAAATAGATAACAAATTCATCTGTACCGTCAAGGCCCAGCAGTTCATCCATCTCTTCCTGGTCATAGGCGGCAATGGCACAGGTGCCGGCGTCTATGGCTTCACAGGCAAGGTAGAGGTTTTGGCAGACATGGCCGGCATCCAGTGCAATGACCTTATGGGCGGCAAGCCCGTACCGCCATTCCATACGGTATGGGAGGACCGACCAGATAAAGGTCACTGCAGCCCGCCCCGGATAGGTCTGCCCCAGGGAGGCATGAATCATTCTTTCAGAGAGCCTCTCTTTCTCCGACTCAAAAACCAGTTCGTGGCTCACGGGCAGGTACCGGTATATACCCGGTTTAAGGCCGGTAATCGTAAAAACAGCCAGATAGGTTTCAAAGGCATGACGGCAGCCGGCCGACGGCACGGTCCGATAGGCATGCCCCTGTGAGGGATCGCTCCGGAGCCCCTGGGTTGTCCACAACAGGTAAGCCAGCTCCTCAAGGGAGAGAGCGGCATCCGAATAGACACGCCGGCTTTTCCGCCGGGCAATGGCCGTTGTCAGATCCATCTGCGGGATGGTTGTCCACTCACCGGGCGGGGGAAGCCGGACCCGGTCCGCACCGGTTTCAGCCGGTTTTTCAATCAAGGGGGCCGGGATCCGTTGATTTTGATCGGTGTTCCGGAAATTGATTTCTTTCCGGATGCTGTCTTTCAGAAAATATCGATATGTTTGCAACTGGTCTTTACCCATGAGTTTCCTCCGGTTGAGCTGTTGAATCCTAGACATAACTTAAGTCTTTAATTGCTTTTTTCTTCAATTGCGTTATCTTAACCTTGACATTAAACTTAACGCAAGACGTTTGGAGAAAATATGAGCAAAGTAATTGCAATGGCAGGCAAGGGCGGCGTCGGAAAAACAACGGTTTCCGCCCTGGTTACCCGGTATTTTACCGTACACGAAAAAGACCCGCTTTTGGCAATTGATGCCGACCCCAATTCCAATCTGGGAGAAACGCTGGGCCTTGAAATCGAAAAAACCGTGGGCGATATCAGGGAAGATTTTATGAAAGATCCCCAGGGGGTCCCGTCCGGAATGGACAAGGTCCTCTACCTTGAAATGCTGATGAACCAGGTCCTGATCGAGCAACCGTCTTTTGATCTGCTGGTTATGGGGCGGCAGGAGGGGCAGGGGTGTTACTGCATGGTGAATAATATTTTAAACCGGTTTGCCGATGAACTGGAGAGCAACTACAGATATCTGCTGGTGGATAACGAGGCCGGGATGGAACACCTGAGCCGGCGGACCAGCGGTAAAGTGGATATGCTTTTAATGGTCACCGATTACGCCCTCAGGGGACTGAGAGCCGTGGGCAGGATAAACGGTATGCTGGGAGACCTGAAACTGGAGGTGGCCCATAAGGGATTGATCGTCAACCGGGCACCCGAGGCGTTGAACCCGGCATTTCTGGATGAAGTCGAGAGCATCGGCGTTCCGATCCTGGCCACCATTCCGGATGACAATAATCTGCTGGAATTTGACATGCAGAGAAGATCCCTGCTGGAACTGGCTGAAGACTCTCCGGCCGTGGGTGCCGTCAATGATACCATGGTGAGGGTAAAAGAGATCATGGGGTTGTAAACGATTTTAAAACGGGTTGAATGGATTGATTATGGGATATGTGTTTGATTTCAAGGACGCCGGTGCTTACGACGCCCTGTTTGAGCCACCAAAAAGACGGTATGGCCTGGGTCTTGAGATCAAACTCATGCTGACGCTCCTGGCGCCGAAAAAAGGCCAGAGAATACTCGATATCGGCTGCGGCACCGGTATCAGCCTTGAGCCGCTATTAAACAGGGGGCTCTATCTCACCGGGATTGATCCTTCTCCCTATATGCTGGATAAGGCATCCAAACGGCTGGGATGCGGGGTAGACCTTCACCGGGGCGTGGCGGAAGATCTGCCTTTTGAGGACAATGCATTTGATTCGGCGATTCTGTTCACCAGCCTTGAGTTTACCGACCGCCCGGCCAAGGCGGTTGAAGAGGCGTGCCGGGTGGCCAAGGATACGTTGATTTTGTGCGTACTGAACCGGTATGCACCGTTAAACATGGCCCGCCGGTTTAAAGGGTTTTTTATTCACGATATCTTTTCACACGCCCGTTTTTTCAGTATCTGGGAACTCAAGCAGTTGCTGGCATCCATGTTGGGGCAGGTGCCCGTCAAATGGCGTACCACGCTGCAGTTTCCTTTTTTCAGCGGCAGACTGGCTGCCGGTATTGAAACCAACCGGCTGGTTCAAAAATCGATTTTCGGCACCCTTATCGGGATGCGGATCAAGCCGGTCCCTAAATTTCGGACCCGTCCCATGGTTTTGAAAATAAAGGGTGCCAATCGATATAAGACCGCTTCCGGGCTTGCCACGCGGATGCGGTCCGAATGACCCTAAGGTGCCGGGCAGCCCGGTGAACAGGAGATGACAATGGAGAGCCGGTTATATAAAAAGCTCAAAGAATCCGAGGTGATCTGTCAGACCTGTAACCATTACTGCCGGATCAAGCCGGGCAAAAGAGGGATCTGCGGGGTCAGGGGAAACACCGGGGGACGTCTCGAGTTTCTGGCATACGACAAAGTAATTGCCGCAAATGCAGACCCTATTGAGAAAAAACCGATCTATCATTTAAGGCCTGGATCGCGATCCTTTTCCATTGCCACACCCGGATGTAATTTCAAGTGTGACTTTTGCCAGAATTCGGATATTGCCCAGATGCCGGCGGAGAACAACGGCCGGATGGACGGCCGTCCGTTGACGCCCCGACAGATCGTTGATCAGGCCGTCCAGGCAGGATGTGACAGTATTTCCTATACCTATACCGAACCCACCGTCTTTTTTGAACTGGCCTATGATACGGCCTGCCTGGCAAAGCAGGAGGGCCTGCTGAACATTTTTGTGACCAACGGCTTCATGAGCGGCCGGGCCCTTGAGATGCTCACGGGAATTCTCGATGCTGCCAATGTGGATTTAAAATCCTTTGATCCCCGTTTTTATACAAAATTTTGTAAAGCCGGACTTGAGCCGGTGAAAGACAACCTGAAGCAGATGGTACAAACGGGTATGCTGGTGGAAATCACAACCCTGCTGATTCCGGGGTTAAATGATGATCACGGCCAGGTGAAGGCCATGGCAGAATTCATAGCCAACGATCTGGGATGCCATACCCCCTGGCATATCTCCCGGTTTCATCCCAGCTATCGGATGACCGGCAGGGGTGTCACGCCCGTGGTATCTCTGGAATCCGCATATGATGCCGGGAAAAATGCCGGGCTCCACCACGTCTATATCGGCAACCTGCCCGGTCATGACAGTGAAAATACCCATTGTCATTCATGCGGCGCTTTGGTGATCCAGCGCCGGGGATACCGGACCCAAAGTCTTTTAGATCCCGGCGGAGCCTGCCCTGAATGCGGCATGAAAATCCATGGTATGTTTTAACACAGTTAACCCTGTTAAATCCCGTTAAACCCGTTTTTAACGAAAGCAACAAATTAATATGAGCATTATTTCAAAACGCAAACTGATTGACTATGCAAAGATGATCAAATTTTCCCATACCATCTTTGCCTTACCCTTTGCCCTGTCCGCCATGGTGATGGCCTGGGAAACCCATCCGGTTAAAATTTGGGATTTATTCTGGATTCTTCTGGCCATGGTGGGGGCGCGGTCCGCTGCCATGGGATTTAACCGCATTGTGGATGCAGACATTGATGCTGAAAACAAAAGAACCGCAATCAGGGAAATCCCGGCCGGTATCCTCTCCCAAAAAGAATCCATCGTTTTTGTGGTCATCTCTTCGGCGGTTTTTATTTTTTCAGCTGCCATGCTCTCCCGTCTCTGTCTGGTTCTCTCTTTTCCGGTTCTCTTTTTTCTCTTGTTTTACTCGTATACCAAACGGTTTACAAAGTATTGCCACCTCTATCTGGGGTTTGCCATCAGCCTGGCACCGGTGGGCGCCTGGGTGGCTGTCACGGGCGGTCTGGCCTGGCCCGTCCTCTTTTTAAGCCTGGCGCTGCTGACCTATATTGCCGGGTTCGACATCTTGTATGCCTGCCAGGATATTGATTTTGACAGAGAGCAGGGCCTCTATTCCCTGCCGTCGAAAATCGGGGCAAAAAAAGCCATGCAGATCTCGACCCTGCTCCATTGCCTGACCCTGGTTTTCTTTATTGCCATGCACATCGGTTTCGGCATGCATCCCGTATTTCTGGGATTTATCGCCGTGATCGGCCTCTTGCTGGTCATCGAACACAGACTGGTGACACCCGATGATCTGACCCATATCAACATTGCTTTTTTTCATATCAATTCCATTATCTCGGTACTTGTATTTATCGGGGTGCTGGTACAAGGAGCGTTAAAATGAATCACCTGCCGATCGTCGTAGGAATCAGCGGGGCGTCCGGCGCCATTTACGGGGTCCGCCTGATCAAAGCACTGGTTGAGACCCAGGTAGAAGTTATGGTTATCCTGTCCGATGCCGGTAAAGGTGTCCTCTTTCACGAAATGAGGATGGATCCGGAACAGCCTTTTTCCGATGTGCTCTTGGCATCCGGGGTCGGTCCGGATGCACTGGACCGGGTGACGGTCCTTTCACAGCATCAGATGGCCAGTGAAACGGCTTCGGGTTCCTTTCTCCATTCGGGAATGGTGGTCTGTCCCTGCTCGATGAAAACGTTGTCGGCCATTGCCGCCGGATATGCCGATAATTTGCTCACGCGGTCGGCAGATGTCTGCCTGAAGGAGAGACGCCCCCTGGTGGTGGTTCCCCGTGAGACCCCGTTTAACCTGATCCACCTTGAAAATATGGCGGCCATTACCCGGGCAGGGGGAGTCATTCTTCCCCCCAGTCCGTCTTTTTATTCGTTTCCGGCAACCCTTGAAGCGTTGGTTGATACCGTGGTGGCGAGAATTCTGGATCATCTGAAGATTGAGCATGACCTGATTCCAAGGTGGGGAAGTTGATCGATATTGCCCTTCCCGCCCCTGTGCAATTTGTTTTAAACCGGCTCAAACAAAAGGGGTACCCGTCTTATATCGTTGGCGGAGCGGTCAGAGACCGCCTGCTTGAAAAGAATCCCACGGATATGGATATTCTCACCCGGGCCGGTATCGATGAGGTCCGGGCTCTTTTTCCGGATCAAAAGGTCCGGTGTGTGGGCCGGACCTTTCCGGTCTGCCGGGTCAATGACATTGAGGTGGCGTCTCCGCGGCAGACCGGGGATTCAGATCCGTTTCCCGAATCCGATCTGGGCTGCCGGGATTTTACCGTTAATGCCATGGCATGGTGCCCGGAAAGACACACCCTCATCGATCCGTTCCAGGGCCGGGTCGATCTTGACAACCGGGTGATCCGGTTCACCCGGGATCCTGCAGAACGGGTGGATGAAGATCCGGTCCGGATGGTCCGGGCCTGCCGGTTTTCAGCCCGGATCGGCGGAACCATAGAACCCGCATCCATGGAGACGATTCTGCTGAAAGCCGATCAGATAAAACAGGTTCCGGGCGAACGAATCAAAACAGAGGTGATCAAGGCGATGGCCATGAAAAGACCGTCCCTGTTTTTTGATAGCCTCAGGCAGGCCCGTCTGTTGAAAAACATTTTCCCCAGCCTGGACCGGTGTTTTGACCTGGATGGGGGACCCCATCACAATGAAACCGTTTTTGAGCACTGCATGCTGGTGGGGGATGCACTACCGGCAAAACAGCCCTGGTTGAGGCTGGCCGGATTTTTACACGACACGGGAAAATTTGACGCCGCACGGATGAAGGACAACTACCTTACCTTTGCAGGCCATGAGACATGCACCCGGGCCGTGGAAACCGATCTTGAGCGGTTACGGGTTTCCGGCAATGATTTGGCCTATATCCTCTCCCTGATCCGGGTTCATATGCGTCCCCTGCAGCCGGATACCACCCCCAAAGCGGTGCGGCGGCTTCTGGCCCGGCTGGACGACGCCCGTCTGGATGTCCGTGATTTTTTGCGGATGAGGATTGCCGACCGAAAAGGAAATCTTAAGAAACACCCCTATACACGGAGTGAAATAAAAGTCTTTTTAAAAAAAACAGGCAGGTGCATAGATCAGAAACCGGTTTTAAACATGAATGGACTGGCCATTTCGGGAAACCGGATCATGCGGCTGCTCAGTATGAAACCCGGGCCTGAGGTGGGCCGGATAAAGCAGTATCTGTTTGAACGGGTTCTGGACAGACCGGAGTTGAATACACCGGAGCAGCTGGCACAGATCTGCCTTGACCTTCAAAGGAAGAATCCCGAGAGATGAAATTAAAAAATGAATGCCTGGTCTGTATTGTCAGGGGGAGTCTGGATGCGGCAAAACTGGCAACAGGCGATACCGGCCTCCAGCAGCAGGTGGTCCGGAGGGTAATGGCCGAACTGGCCGGTATCGACCCGGAGACGCCGCCGCCCCTGATGGCCCGGTTTATTCACCAGACCGTTGAGGAACTGACCGGTGTGAAAGATCCGTTTAAGGCAGTTAAGGACGAGTATAACGACTTTGCCCTTTCATTGTACCCTGACCTGGCAGAACAGGTCCGGCATTCGGATTTTCAAACTGCCGTGCGGCTCACCATTGCCGGAAACATCATCGATTTCGGCGCCCATCACACCGTGGGCCGTCAAGCGGTTCTGGAAAGCATTGACCAGTCCCTTGTGATGCCGGTTCAGGGGGATATCGGCCGGTTTCAGCGGGCATGTGAAAGGGCGGATAAAATCCTCTGGCTGGCCGACAATACCGGGGAGATCGTGTTTGACAAGTTGTTGCTTTCCAAACTGGAGCCGGAGAAAATCACCTATGCAGTCCGGGGCGGCCCCACCCAGAATGACGCCACCATGGCAGATGCCGAATATATTGGAATGACGAAACTGGTAAAGACCATTGACACGGGGGCGGCTATCCCGGGGGTGATTCTGGAATATTGCTCGGATACGTTCCGGCGGGCCTATGATGACGCCGACCTGATCATTGCCAAGGGGCAGGGAAATTATGAAACCCTGGATGTGACGGATCCGAGAATCTTTTTCCTGTTTAAGGCCAAATGCCCCATGGTGGCCGAACATGCCGGTGTGGCCCTCCATGATATTGTCATCAAAAGGGGTGGGCGGTAAAATCCTTGCCAATCCTGATCGCCGGGACTATAAAACGGGGATTAAAGCGACATTACAAACCATATAAACAGATATTCAACGGATTCAAACAGGGGAAATAAATAAGGACGGATGCAATGAGTGAGGTGGTATTGATAAACATTACCGGCAGGGATAGAAAAGGCCTGGATGCCCGGTTTGCAGGCATCCTGGCAGAATACGGGGTCAATATCCTGGATGTCGGCCAGGCCGTGATTCATGAGCACATCTCTTTGGGTATACTTGCGGAAATCCCGGATGCAACGGATTTTTCCAACATTTTCAAGGACATGCTCTTTGAAGGCCACAACATGGGACTCCATGTGGATATCAAGCCGGTTGCACCGGAAAATTATGAAAACTGGGTCCATGCCCAGGGAAGGGAGCGGCGGATCATTACCATTTTAGGTCGAACCGTCACCGCCCAGCAGATCACCGCCGTCATGTCGGTGATTGCCGATAATAATCTGAATATTGACAATATCACCCGGTTGACCGGCCGGATTTCCCTGGTTGACCCCCAGCCCGACCCAAAGGCCAGTATCCAGTTTTCCGTCAGCGGAACCCCTCTGGATATCGTGGAGATGCGCCGGCAGTTCATGGAGATTTCCCAACAGACCGGGATCGACATCTCTTTTCACGTGGACAATATCTACCGGAAGAACAGAAAGGTTGTTGTCTTTGACATGGACTCCACCCTGATTCAGGCAGAGGTGATTGATGAACTGGCCAAACTGGCCGGTGTGGGGGAACCGGTGGCAAAGATAACGGAATCAGCCATGCGCGGTGAGATCGATTTTAAAGAGAGCTTTTCCCGGCGGGTGGCCCTGCTGAAAGGGCTTCGCCGGGATCAGCTGGAAAATATTTCGAAAACCCTGCCCCTGACAGAGGGGGCCAAGGTTGTGGCCGCCACCCTGAAAGGGCTCGGGTATAAGCTGGGGATTCTGTCCGGCGGTTTTACCTTTGTGGGGGAATATTTAAAAGACCTGCTTGATTTTGACTACATGTACGCCAACGAATTGGATATCAAAGACGGGGTGGTGACGGGAAATGTCGTGGGTGAGGTGGTGGATGGCGAGAAAAAAGCCGCACTGCTCAGGGAGATTGCCCAGAAGGAGAAAATATCGCTGGAGCAGACCATTGCCGTGGGAGACGGGGCCAATGATCTGCCCATGATCAGTATCGCCGGTCTGGGGGTGGCCTTTAACGCCAAGCCCGTGGTCCGGGAAAAGGCATCCAATGCCATATCCAGCATGGGACTTGACGGGCTTTTGTATCTCATCGGTATCCATGAAAGAGAGATCCGGCAGGAGGTGTTTCAGAAGAACGGATATTGAAAGGCTGCCGGGATTTCATGGTAATTTTAAACATGGCATCAGATTTTTATGTCATGCTTAAGGTTGACTTTTTCCGGGTTTCAAATTATGACCTAATAAGAGTTCAGGTGCATGAAACGTGCATAATAGGGAATCCGGTTTAATTCCGGAACGGGCCCGCCGCTGTTATTGGGGACGAACACTGCATCATGCCACTGTCAATACCTATATTGGTGGGAAGGCGCAGTATGAAGATTGATCCAAAAGTCAGAAGACCTGCCTGAACCGTTAAATGATCCCTTTTGGCAAAAGGGTGTTTTGTAGATCTTGGACAAAGAAAAGGGAAGCTCCGGATCGGTTTACCAAAATCGATTGGGAGCTTTTTTATTTTTTAAGGTGTAATAAGATAAATTTGAACGGGGGTTTTAACGTGAAATGGTTCAATAAGATCCGTATCCTGTCTGGGATGATGCTGACCGTTATACTGGCGATCTCATCCGGTCATGCCGGTGATTTGGTCTTTACCGATTCAAGGGGCATCCAATTGGAGATGAAAGCGCCCCCGGCCCGGCTGGTCTCTCTGGTTCCGTCCGCCACAGAGATCCTGTTTGAACTCGGTGCACAGGATATGATCGCAGGGATTACCTACCATGACGCGAAACTGGACGGTGCCTCCGGCAAACCCGTTGTCGGCGGTTTTTTCCTGCCGTCCATTGAAAGGATCAGGCAGTTGAATCCGGATATGATCATCCTCTCATCCCTTCACACAGAGGTGATGGCGGCCTTTGGGCAGAGTGAAACCGTTCTTTTTGTCTATGAAACAAAAAGTATCGAACACGCCTATTCCCATATGCTGACCCTGGGCCGGATCAGCCGAAATGAACCGGCTGCAGAGGATCTTATTAAAAAGAACAAAGACCAGATGGCATTGATCCGGGAAAAGATTGACAAGGCGGTTCCCCGGAACAGAAAACGGGTAATCCGTCTCATGGGGCGGGATACGGTCATGACACCGGGCAATGACTCGTTTCAGAATGATCTGATCCGCAGGGCCGGGGGGATTCCGCCGGATTTCGGCAGAGGCGGCAGTGTGATTGAGGTGAGTCAAGACGAATGGACCGCGTTTAACCCGGAAGTCATCTATGGGTGCGGCAGGGATAAAACAGCGGCTGAAAATTTTTTCTCCCGCCCGGGCTGGAAAGAGGTGGATGCGGTCAAAAACCGGCAGATCTTTTATTTTCCCTGTGAACTGACCTGCCGGGCCGGCGCCCATTCAGGCGCATTTGTTCAGTGGCTCTCTTCAATGATCTATACAGATGAATTTGCCGATTCTGAAAACAATGTCCTGCCGGTGGAAATAAAACATACCCGTCCGGTTCATCTGGATCTGCCGTATGTTGCCTCGGCAGATATCCATACATCCACGATCCGTGACTTTGAAAACAAAACCCTGGTGGTAACGTTTAAAACGCCCCAGACCATTGTATCCACCCTGGAAGGAAAGCGGGATAATATCCTGACCGTGGGCAACCATTATTCTCCCCCGCCCAGTTGGGGACCGGGACATAAACTGGGCATTGAACAGATCCGGAACGCCATTCTGGCGGCCAATGGGAAAGAGAAGGCAGCGACATCTTTTTTGATCACCGGGGCGAATATGGGGAATTTGAGTGTCAAACAGAAGACGTTCAAAGAGATGGCGGTAACAGCCCTTGCAACAGCCGGTGTTTCATCCAATGCCGTGCGCATGTCAAAGGATACGGGGATGTTCTATGAACCGGGTACCATTAACGTCATTATTATGTCCAATATGAAGCTGTCCGACCGGGCCATGACCCGGGCCATTATCTCGGCCACTGAAGCCAAAACCGCGGCACTTGAAGATATGGACATCAGGAGTACGTACACGCCCTTGCTTAACGCGGCCACGGGTACCGGTACCGACAATGTCCTGGTGGTCCGGGGGCAGGGGGTGCCCATTGAAAACAGCGGCGGCCACTCTAAAATGGGGGAATTGATCGCCGCGGCCGTCCATGATGCCGTGACCGATGCGGTTCTCAAACAGAACGGTCTATCCGCGGACCGTCATCTGTTCCAGCGTTTAAAAGAGAGAGAGATCTCTCTTTATTCACTGACATCCGGGGTGGACTGCGACTGTATGAACCGGGTCGGGATTACGAAAAAGGAATTTTCCATGCGGGTGGAACACCTGATGCTGGAGAGCCAATATGCCGGGTTCATGGAATCGGCACTGGCCCTGAGTGATGAATATGAAAAGGGCCTGATTAAAGATCTGACCCTCTTTGATGAATGGTGCCTGATCGTTGCATCGGCCATTGCCGGCCGGCCGGTTGAGCGGATTGAGGACCAGATAGGCAAAGATCGGGCAGGCAAAGACCAGATAAGCAAAGACCGGACAGGAGAGGGGCAAACGTCTAAAAACCCGATGGGGACGGATGAGATGCCGGTGGTATTGAAAAAAGCCTTGAACACCCTTTTTACAGGGGTGTTGGAGCAGTTGCGCCATGAATAAGCCGATCATCTGTCTCTTATTCGTGTTCAGCCTTGTGATCCAGGCGGTCTCCCTTGCTGCTGTTTCAGCATCAGCCGCATCCACGGAAGCGGTTTCTCCCCGCCGGGTGATCTCGCTGTCTCCGATTATTACAGAGACCATCTATCTTGTCGGTGCAGAAGACCGGCTGGTGGCCAATACGTCTTATTGCAACGTACCGGAACCGGCACAACTGAAAGAGAAGATCGGATCGGTCACCCATATCAACGTTGAAAAAATCATCAGTCTCCGGCCGGATCTGGTCATTGCCAGTGCGTTGTCACGGGATAAACAGCTCAAGATTCTGGAGCGCCGCTCCATTCCCGTATTGCGGACAAAAAATCCCAAGACCTTTGAGCAGATGTGCCAAATGACCCTGACCATCGGCAGAAAACTGGGCCATGAAGCAGCCGCCCAAAAGATTGTCCGGGTGTCGAAAAAGGAAGCCGGCCGGATCCTTGAAATGACAAAGGATCTGGAAAAACCACGGGTCTTTTTTCAGATCGGATTAAAACCGCTGCACTCTGCCAACAAGGATATGTTTATCAATGAATATATCCGGTACACCGGGGGGATCAATATCGCAGAACATGCATCTTCCGGTATCTATTCCAGGGAAAAGGTGCTGGCAGACAACCCCCAGGTCATTCTGATCGCCACCATGGGGACCTCTACAAATGCCGGCCGGCTTGAGCGGCTCCGCTGGATGGAGTACAAAGGCATTGATGCGGTTAAAAACAATCGGATCCATGTCCTGGACCCTGAAATAAACAGTCCCACCCCCCCCACATTTGTAAAAGGGCTGACCGATATTCTGCCCCTGATCCATCCCGGAATTGAAAACAAAGCACCTGCCCTGGGCATTGAATCTGGAATTGAATAATGATCCACCGGAAGATAAGAGAATGGCTTTTAATCCTCCTCGGCCTTTTCGGGCTGGTCCTGGTGGTGGGAGCGGTTGCACTGGCCACGGGCAGTGCCGGTATTGAATTAAGGCGGATACCCGGGATTCTTTTACAGGGAGAAGGCAGTGCCGAGTACAGCATCCTCATGGGGATACGCTTGCCGCGCATCCTTTTGGGAATGGCCGTAGGCGGGTCGCTGAGCCTTGCCGGTACCCTGTTGCAGGGCATGTTTCGAAACCCCCTGGTCGAACCGTATACCCTTGGCATCTCCGGCGGGGCCTCGCTGGGCGTCTGTATCAATATCCTGTTTAAATTTTATGCCGTGCTCGGGATCATCTCATACCCGCTTTTCGGTTTTGCCGGGGCCGGTCTGGTTATTTTCCTGGTTTACAGCCTGAGCCGCAAACACACCGGTGTCCATTCCAACCGGATGCTGTTGACCGGTGTCATGATATCCTATGTGGCATCCTCTCTTGTCAT